>NZ_JBVCWP010000060.1:0-17212 GCF_057460485.1 Boseongicola sp. | reverse complement strand
TTCGGCTGCGCCTGTGCCGCCGTTTGCCTTGGCTTTGTGGGCCTCGAAATCGGCTTCGATGGTCTCAGGCTGCGGCAACGGTTTCTCGATGACACCAAGGAGCGGCAGGATCACCAGGAAGTAGCCGAACCAATATGCCGACGCGATCAGTGACAACGACGCATATGGCTCTTCTGCTGGCATGGCGCCAAGCCACATCAGAAAGAAGAAATCCGCAACAAGAAGCCAGAACCACCATTTGAACATCGGACGATATTTGCCGGACCGAACGGAGGATGTGTCGAGCCAGGGAGCAAGCGCCATGACGATAATTGCGCCGAACATAGCGATCACACCGAAGAACTTGGCGTCGACAATGCCACCTGTCACCCAGTTCGCAATGATCACGACCCAGACGTCACCGGTGAAGGCGCGCAAGATTGCGTAAAACGGCAGGAAGTACCATTCGGGCACAATGTGGGTCGGCGTCACCAGCGGATTGGCTTCGATGTAGTTATCGGGGTGGCCGAGATAGTTTGGCATGAAACCGACAATTGCAAAGAAGATCGCAAGGATGACCGCCAATGCGAAAAGGTCCTTGATCACAAAGTAGGGCCAGAACGGGACCGTGTCTTTCTCTGCGTCCTCTTTTGAGGTGCGACGCACTTCAACGCCGGTCGGGTTGTTGTTGCCCGTGGTGTGGAAGGCCCAGATATGCACAACCACAAGGCCAACAATAAGGAATGGTAGCAGATAGTGCAGCGAGAAGAAGCGGTTCAGCGTGGCATTATCAACCGCCGGACCACCTTGCAGCCACGTCAGGATCGCATCACCCACCAAGGGGATCGCGCCGAACAGGCCGGTGATCACCGTGGCGCCCCAGAAGGACATCTGACCCCATGGAAGCACGTAGCCCATGAACGCTGTGCCCATCATCAGTACGAAGATCAGGATGCCGATGATCCATGTGACTTCGCGCGGCTCTTTGTAAGAACCGTAGTAGAGACCACGGAAAATGTGAGCATAGACTGCAATAAAGAACAGCGATCCGCCGTTCATATGAAGGTAGCGCAGCATGTGACCGCCGTTCACGTTGCGCATGATATGTTCGACGCTGGCGAAAGCCATGTCGACATGCGGCGTGTAGTGCATGGCAAGAGCGATGCCGGTCACGATTTGCATCGCAAGACAGAACGTCAGCACGATACCCCAAATCCACATCCAATTCAGGTTTTTGGGTGTGGGAATCATTAATGTATCATAAAGTAAACCAACAACTGGCAGACGGCGGTGAAGCCACTTTTCGCCCTTCGAATTCGGTTCGTAGTGGTCGTGAGGAATTCCGGCCATCTTTCTCTCCTTTATCCGAGGACGATTGTTGTTTCGTCTGCAAACTCTGCCGTAGGAACCAAAAGGTTCTCAGGCGCTGGGCCGCGACGGATGCGTCCGGACGTGTCGTAGTGTGAGCCGTGGCACGGGCAGAACCAGCCACCAAAGTCGCCAGCGTCGCCCAGTGGCACGCAGCCGAGATGGGTGCAGACGCCAATTTGAACGAGCCATTCACCGCTTTCGTCAAGGGCGCGGTTTTCATCCGTGGCGGGCACTTCGCCAAGGTTGTTATTACGGGCAATCGGATCGGGAAGATCAGAGACGTCAACTGCGCGTGCCGCCGCTATTTCTTCTTCGGTGCGGCGGCGAATGAACACCGGCTTTCCGAGCCATTTGACGGTCATCTGCGAGCCGGGCTCGAGCCCGGCTACATCAACGCGAACTGACGATAGGGCCTGAACGTCTGCTGACGGGTTCATTTGGTTGACCAGGGGCCAAACAGCGGCACCGACTGCGACAACACCTGCGCCACCTGTGGCGTAGTAAAGAAAGTCCCGGCGTGTGCCTTCGTGATCATCTGCGTGCGACACGAGTTTCTCCATTTATTTCGGGGCGTTTATGCCCAAAACATCCGGGCGGACAGAATCCGCCTGCCTGATGGGGCTATCTAGCGCTATGATTTGTAGTCGTCCAGCGGACAATCGACCGCACCTTCGTTAAAGAAAGGCAAATCTCTGCAAAGATTTGGCACGTTTTGCACCAAATCACGCCTGTCTATCGCATTTTGGGCGATCAGCGTCCCATTCAATGCATCCAGCGTAATCCCCTTTAGGTGTCTGAAGAGAGTTTGGTTACACGGGGACTGTCGCCTGCATTGCTTCGCGCTTCGCAAAACCTTCATACCAAGCGGCCAAAGATGAACGGTTTTCGCGCCAGTTGCGTCCGTTATGCCGCAAATCGAGATAGCCCAGCGCACAGCCCACGGAAATTTGGCCCATTGTCAGCGTCCCGTGAAGGTGGCTCATCCAGCGGTCCTCGAGCACGCTCAGCGCCCGGTCGATCTTGAGCCACTGGCCTTCCACCCAATCGTCAAAGCGTTTTTCTGCAGGGCGCAAGCGGCCTTCGTAGACCATCAGGAGTGCGGCATCGAGTATACCCTCGGCTGTCGCTTCAAGTGTCAGAACCTCAAAGAGGCGCGATTCCGGGTAGAAACCTCCACCAGCCATTTCGTCGAGGTAGCGGCAGATAACGCGGCTGTCATAAATCGCAGGTCCATCGTCCCTGAGCAGGGCCGGGATTTTGCCAAGCGGGTTGGCCGTAATGGTGTCGTCATTGGGAGCAAGCGGCGTTCCGCTGCCGGGAATGAAGGTGACCTGATCCAAAAGGCCGCTCTCGCGCAAAAGTACGTCGACTTTGCGCACATAGGGAGAGGTCGTGCTGTGGAAAAGCGTCATGGCCATCAGGGTCGTTCCTTTGTCTTCATGATCTGATTTGACCATGGGCGATTGACGCATAACCCTGGCAGCAGGGCCTGCGATCATCAAGCAACGAGTGCGTCATGGTCCACCCCCTGGATGTGCTCAACCGTGAGCGTGCCTTCGGGGCGCGGCTCTGCAAAGCGGACTTCGGCGAATTGCTCGGTGCGGCCAACGTCAGGTGTTTCAACCAGGATTTTGAGAGTTTTCCCTATTTGAGCGCAGAGATGCTTTTGAGCAGCAACGCTGCCTGCCGCACGCAGGCGGGCGGCGCGATCTTTAATTATCCGACCATCCACTTGCGGCATCCGGGCAGCGGGTGTGCCAGGGCGGATCGAATAGGGAAAGACGTGGAGCCATGTCAGATCGCAGTCTGCAACCAGTTTGAGCGAGTTTTCAAACATAGCGTCGGTTTCCGTGGGGAAGCCCGCGATGATGTCCGCGCCGAAGGTCATTTCGGGACGAAGGCTTTTCGCTTCGGTGCAAAACGCGATGGCGTCATCGCGAAGGTGCCGGCGCTTCATGCGTTTCAGGATCATGTCATCGCCGGACTGAAGCGATAGGTGCAAATGGGGCATCAGGCGCGGCTCGGTTGCGATGGCTTCCATGAGGGCCGGATCGACTTCGATGGAATCAATCGAAGAGATGCGAAGGCGCGAAAGATCAGGGACCAACTTCAGTATGCGACGGACCAGATCACCAAGTTTTGGTGTTGCGGGAAGATCGGCACCCCAACTGGTCAGATCGACGCCCGTTAGCACAACTTCGTTGAAACCACGGTCTACAAGGCGCTTGATTTGATCAACCACGACACCGGCGGGAACTGAGCGGGAGTTTCCGCGACCAAAGGGGATGATGCAAAAGGTGCAGCGGTGGTCACAGCCGTTTTGAACCTGCACGTAGGCGCGATGGCGACCGAAGCCGTCAATCAGATGCCCTGCGGTTTCGGTGACGGACATAATGTCGTCGACCTGAACCCGTTCAGTCTCGCCAATGAAGTCGGCGGCGCGTTTCCAGGTATCAGGGGCCATTTTTTCGGTATTGCCAAGCACCAGATCGACTTCCGCCATATTGGCAAAGCGTTCCGGCTCGGTCTGTGCGGCGCATCCCGTCACGATCAATTTCGCGGTCGGGTTATCGCGGCGAAGACGGCGGATCTCTTTCTGACTTTTGCGCACGGCTTCTGCGGTCACGGCACAGGTGTTGACGATCACCGCGTCAGAGAGACCGGCGGCGTCGACCATTTCGCGCATCGCCTCAGATTCGTAGGCGTTCAGCCGGCAGCCGAGCGTGGCAAAGATCGGGACTTTGCGGTCCATCTTAGGCCTCTTCCAAGAAATCTTGGGTCAGGAAACCCGAAAATACATGCGCAGTTGGGCCGGTCATCCAAACGCCATCGTCGCACATATCAATGCTGATTGCCCCCCCGTCGAGGTCGATTTTCACCTGACGACCGGTGAGGCCACGTCGAACCGCCGCGACGACGACGGCGCAGGAAGACGACCCAGACGCGAGAGTCACGCCGACGCCACGTTCCCAGACACGCATGCGCAGGTGGTCGGGTCCGATCAAGCTGACAAACTGGACGTTGGTACGTTCGGGGTAGAGAGGATGATGTTCGATTTTGGCACCGCGCCCTTCGAGGTCAACGGTGTCGGCATCGGCAACAAAGAATGTGCAATGGGGATTGCCCATGCCGGTTGCAACCGGGTCACCGTCAATCGGGAGGTGGAGTGTATCGGCCTGGTGGGCGAGCGGGATTGACTGCCAGTCCGTGAGAGGCAGGCCCATGTTAACGCGAGTGAGACCTTTTCCGACGTCCTCGCAGGGCAACAGGCCGCGCTCGGTCTGCAGCGTCAGGGACGAGACGTTTGTCTCTTCCATGATGTGGCGTGCAATGCACCGGGTGGCGTTTCCGCAAGCCGAAGACAGCGAGCCGTCCGCATTGAAAAAAGTGAGTTTCGCGGCCGCCTGAGCGCTGTTTTCGATCACCGCTAACTGGTCGAACCCGACGCCTGTGTGGCGGTTCCCGATTGCTCGCGCGATTGCAGCCGTAACCTCTGGCCCTCCGGAGCGGCGGTCAATCACGACGAAGTCGTTGCCAAGCCCGTGCATCTTCATGAACGGCAGGCCGGAGGGCTGAGTCTCGGAGGTCATTGCGCGCATATACGCCCGCTTTGCCGATCTGCAAAGGTGTGGAAGGGATTACCGTATTATTTCGGTGGCGAGGCGCAACTCTTTCGCGCGCTCTGATGAGACGATCCAGATGTCGTTGAACGGAACCTTGTAGGCGGCCTCGTTGACGGCCTCAAACCCAAAGCTTTTCCAGTACGGCCGGTCGACAGAGAGCCCGAATTCGAGGTCCTCGGCAGAATGGAGCCCAAGTTCGGCTTCTGCAGCGATCGAGCGTTCGTGCCCTGCGATGAAGATATCGACGCATGCCGAGATGCAGCTGAACAGAACGGCAGTATTGATTTTTTTGGCTGCAATCGTTCGGCCAATCTGATGTGCGGCCAGCAAGTCGCCACCAGGGCTCTGCGCAATGACCAGGCCGTCGATTTCAGTGTACTCGGCAAGCGATTGGAAGACATAGGACGTGTCCGGTGTAACTTCGCCGTCCAGCACAAGGATTTGGTCGCCATTTTCTAGGGTTTCGACAAAAAGATTACCACCAACCGCTTCAGCGCCGGGGCTGACAAGAAGCCCGTTCGGCGAGGCCCCGCATGCCGCGAGTCCAAGAAACATGGCTGTGGCAAGGTAGAACTTACGCATGATTTTCCTATCTGACGGGGGTCGGGTGTGAAGGTGTCTGCTTGACGGGGTTTGTGTCAAGGCGTCGCGCCGTCGCTTTGGGTAAGATCGTGGTCTATTTGCCCTTGACGCTCACCCGTGTGCCGTTTACGTCCGGCGGCCGAGTGGGCCGTTAGCTCAGTTGGTAGAGCAACTGACTTTTAATCAGTGGGTCGCAGGTTCGAATCCTGCACGGCTCACCACTGAATCTAAGTATTTTTCGTGATTTGCCAATGGCGTACGCGTCGTTTTTTGGTGATCTCGCTTACACGCCTGAGGTCTGTGTGGCGTGTAAGCGTTGGCTTTCTATGATCTGCGGCCCAGAGCGTGATCTGCACAATTGATCGCGTTAGTGTGGGTCAGTCCAGTCCAGCCGCCTAAGCATTGTGCCAGAAATCGTCTTTGACGATCCCTTCGAGGCTTCCCTCGGGCGTTTCGATGGACAGTGTCGTTCCGGGATCCCAGTGGGTCATGCGGACCATGCCGATCGCGACGGTACAGTCGAAATCCGGAGACCAAGCGGTTGATGTGATTTGACCGACTTTTTGCCCTTTCGCCATAATCGGCCACACACGGTCGCAAGCCGGTGCTCGGCCTTTGATTTCTATCGGGCGAATTTGGCGGATAGGTCCATCTTTGGCCACGCGCAGCAACGCGTCGCGGCCCATACAGCCGATAGCGGTTTGGGTGTTGCAAAATTTGCCGAGACCGCATTCGTGAGGTGTGTTGTCACGGGTCATGTCGTTGCCATAGCTCAAAAGACCGCCTTCAATCCGTTCGGCGGTATTGGGGCAACCGGCGCGGACGTTGAGGTCTTTTCCCGCTTCAAACAAGGCGTTCCAGATTGGCATGCCCCATTCTGCGCCCTCCACGTAGATCTCAAACCCGCCCTGTTTTGAATACCCGGAGCGCGCAATGATCACGTCCTGTCCTTCAAAAGTGAAGATACCGAAGCGGAAGAAGCGGAGATTTCGGATGTCTTCGCCAAAGACGCGGGCTGCAAGCTCGTCTGCTTTTGGCCCTTGGATGGCCAGAGGGCTGATATCGGGTTCATCGACAAGCACTTCAAAGCGATAGGCGTTGGCGATGCCTTTGACCCAGAGAAGCAGGTCAGAGTCCGCAATTGAGATCCAGTACCGATCTTCGCTGATTTTGACAGCGACAGGATCGTTTAACATGCCGCCGGTTTCGTCGACAATCGGCACGTAGAGACACTGCCCAGGAAGCATACCACGCAGGTCGCGCGGTGTGAGCGTTTGCATCAGCCGTGTAGCGTCGGGGCCGCGGAGCTCCACTTGGCGCTCGCAGGCGACATCCCAGACCTGAACGTATTTTTTCAAGTGGTGGTAGTCGGCGTCCAGGCTTTCAAAGAAAGCGGGAAGAAGCATGTGGTTATAGACGGTGTAAGCACCGACACCGGCGGCTTCGACACCATCAGAGAACGGTGTACGGCGGAGCCGCCGCGAGGGAGCGATGAGAGCCATTGAGGTGCTATCCTTCTGCGCGGGCCAGTTGGCGCAATTCGAATTTCTTTATTTTGCCGGTCGCGGTTTTGGGGAGTTCTCCAAAGACCACGGATTTTGGTGTTTTGAAGCCAGCGAGGTGGCCACGACAGAATGTGATGATGTCGTCGCCGCTTGGGTCGGTCCCGTCGCGAAGTTCGACATAGGCACAAGGGACTTCGCCCCACTTTGCATCAGGTTTGGCGACGACGGCTGCAGCTTGCACATCAGGGTGCCGGTAGAGGACAGCCTCTACTTCAACCGATGAGATATTCTCGCCGCCTGAAATGATCACATCCTTCAACCGGTCACGGATCTGCATGTAGCCGTTTTTGTGGACAACTGCTGCGTCTCCGGACCAGAACCAGCCGTCGACAAACGCCTCTGCGCTGGCCTCGTCGTCTTTGTAGTAGCCCTTCATAACCGTGTTGGCACGGATCGCGACTTCGCCTTGGCTTTCGCCGTCCATCGGCACCGGACGGCCGGTTTCGCGATCTATCACGGCGACATTCTCAACCATCGGAAAGGCAATGCCCTGATGGGCTTGAAGTTCCGCCTGTTCAGAAGGTTCCAGGCTATCCCAGTCTTCCTGCCAGAGACATTGGGAGATGTGACCGTAGGTTTCGGTCAAGCCATAGACTTGCATGACATCGAGACCCATCGCGCCGGTCTTCTCAAGAATGGCCGGGGGAGGCGGCGCCCCGGCGGTCATAACACGAATACGCGGTTTGTAGGGCTCTGTCGGCCCGTGCGGGCTCTCGGCGAGCATTTGCAAAACGATGGGTGCCGCGCCAAAATGCGTTATGGTTTCGGCTTGGATGGCTTCAAAGATGCGCTGGGGGACCGGGTCCCGCGTGAACACCATTTTCCCACCGACAAGCGGTAGCATCCAAGGGTGGCACCAGCCGTTGCAGTGAAACATTGGGACGATTGAAAGATACGACGCGTAGTGCGGCACTTGCCATGCGTTTACCGTGCCCATCGCCATAAGCGCCGCACCACGGTGGTGGTAGACGACACCTTTGGGCCGACCAGACGTGCCGGACGTATAATTCAGTGCGATGGCCTGCCATTCATCATCTGGCAGACCGTTCCCACTGAAAGCAGGGCTTTCGAGAAGCCGGTCGTAGTCAGACTCGCCAACAGTCCCTGCATCTGGCCCTTGCGCATCGCGGATTGTGACCAGCGGCAGTGTTTCGCCGAGAAAATCGAATGCTGCGTGGACAAGATTGCCGAGAGTGCTGTCAGCAATGACTAGTTTGGTTTCCGCGTGGCCGAAAATATATGCAATGGTTTCGGCTTCAAGCCTTGTATTGATTGTGTTCAGGACAGCGCCGATCATTGGAACTGCAAAGCTCAGTTCAAACAGTTCGGGGATGTTGGGGCAGATGACGGAAACGGTGTCGCCCTTGCCAAGCCCGCGCGCCTGCAAGCCTCCTGCGACGGCGTGGACACGCTCGGCGAAGGTGCGCCAATCATAACGCACATCGCCGTAGACGACTGCCGGGCGTGGGCCGTGGACAGCTGCGGCGCGGTTCAGATTTGAGATAGGCGAAAGTGGCACGTAGTTCGCCCTATTCGCCGTCCCTTTATTGTAGTGGGCTTGCATGACGTCTCCTCCTCCTCGAACAGACGCCTACTTTGGTCCGTGCCAGTCGATCTGGCAGATTTCTGCAGAGCGCCCTTCGAAGTCCCAAACACGCCCAAAGGCGCGCAAACGTCCCTGATTTGCCGTTGCGACCGTGATGTCCGCGCCCATCCAGTACTGAGTGTTGGTGATCACGAGGTCGTTCTCGGGATCTTTGCCCGCAACAGGAATGATTTCGCCCTTGATCCGTTTTCCAACAACAATCCGGCGTGTTTTACCTTCGTTTTCGTAGGTGATCGGTTGGCGTTCGTGGCCAAGCAGTTCCGACACCAGCACATTGAAGAGACCGGTCGTGCCGCGCGCTTTGCCAGACATGATCGTCACGATCGCTTCATAGGCTTCGTCGCTGGCGCGATCATCGATAAAAAGCGCAACCTTCCAGTTGCCACGAGCCATACGTTCGGGGATTTCGATCATGAGACCGACGTTCAGCCCGGCGATGTCGACATCTCCGTATTGGCCTTCGTCAATCCGGATACCACCCCATGTCTGGCAGTGGCCTTCGGTGGGGGGGTGTTGGCCAAGGGAGACAACGCAGGGGCAAAAGACCGTGCAGTTGCAGTTCAGGATCAATTCACCCTTTAGCGTCCAGGGGACGGTTCCGACTTCGCCATCCAATGCCATTCGCTCTCTCCCTTTAGAATCCTGAGACAGCCATAACTCCGGAGGCGCCCAGAAGGGCGAAACCGAGAGGCCGGCTCATCCAGCGCCCGATGTCGGGCAGCTTTTCAAGTGTCATTATCAGTGTTGCGAGGCCCATAAAGGCGAGGCTCATCACGCCCCCGACAAAGGCCAGGAGCATCAGTGCCCAGCAGCATCCAAGGCAGGTCGCACCAAGGCGAAGGCCCATTTTTAGGGGGCTTTCGCCCCAGTACTGCATAAAGAATGTCAGGGGTGCGCGGCACTTGCTGAGGCAAGCTTCTTTCAATTCGGAAAATTGGTAACCGCCGGCGATTGCTAAAAGAGCGACCGACAGCCAAATGGAACGACTGTCGCCAAAGCCACTGACCAGATCAAAGTGGAAGAGCGCCATTTGTAGACCTGCCGCAATAAAGGCAAAGCCAGCCCAAACAACGATGAAGCCCGATGCGAGCCCATAAAAGCTTGTCTCAGCAGATGTCTGCTTCAGGTCGTCGTAGGCGGCGAAGGCAGGAAGCACGGTTGGTAACATCATGGCGGTGGACATCAATAGCCACATCAGTGCGACCCGGCCATAGCCTGCAAGGTCGGGCGTGATGGTGCAAAGCGCGATCCAAAACTCGGCACCGAACAGCCGCGACGCCTCGCGAAGTTCGGGCGGGATCGCCATAGCGTACAGCGTGGCCCAAGACGCTAGGATTGCGCCAAAGAGCATTAACCAATGCGCCCCAATCATGGATCGAATGCGATCTGCGAACAAAGCCGTCTCCGAGTCAGCGGTTGCAAATTAAATGTCAGACTTTTAAATGTCTGACAAATGAAAATCGATCCTGACAGCAGCGCAGGCCTATCAGCCCAGATCGCGACGGCCATTCGTGACGCCATTATCTCTGGCGCACTTATCGTCGATGAGCGCCTTCCCTCTGAAGCGGAGCTTGCAGATCAGTTTGATGTTTCGCGACCAACAATCCGCGAAGCCTTAAAGCGTTTGGCGGCACAATCATTGATCCGAACTCAGCGTGGTGCGTTCGGAGGTGCTTTTGTGCGGCATTTGTCTTACGCAGATGCAAGGGAGCAGTTGGTCACGACGTCCACACTTCTTCTCAGCATGAACGACATCAGCTTTGACACGGCGTGCGAGGCCCGGTTCGCGCTGGAGCGCGCCTGTGCGCCGATGACCGCAGCGCGCCGCAAACCTGAGCAACTGGCGATCATGCGCAATGAAATCGCCCGTCAAGGCGACCCCGATCTGACCGACGAGGCGTTCTGTGCTTCCGACGTTGCGTTTCATCGTGCATTGGTCGATGGCGCTCAAAACCCTGTTTTGTCTTACCAGCTTTCCGGCTCCATCGAGGCCATGCAACCTTTGATGAATATGATCACCTTTACAGCGCGGTCCCGAGCGGAGATCGTTCAGATCCACACCGATATTTTGGTTGCCCTAAAGGATCGCGATGCCGAGCTTGCCATGACCATCCTTGAGCGACTTGAAGGCGTTACGAAACGGCTGGCGCACTCAGTAATGGATGCAAAAGTTTTGGCACACGAAGATAAAGCGCGCGCGGACACCTCGCATGTCAGTCGAAATAGGAGCTGAATGCGTTGCTGTGCAGACATCTGTGACGTGGTGACTTCGCTCCTAGCACAAGGTTAGAACGACATGGCTCTTGAGATTGACCCTTCCGACTTCAAAAATCTGGCTGTCTCTGTGCAAGACGAGGGCGTTTGTACAGTAACGTTGAACCGTCCGGCAAAGCGCAATGCTTTGGATATCGATACTATTGAAGAACTTATTCAATTCTTCTCACGAGCGCCGCGCGCAGGTGTGCGGGCCGTGGTTTTGGCTGGCGCCGGGGATCATTTTTGTGCCGGTCTCGATCTGATTGAGCACCACAATGCTGACCGGAGCCCTGCTGATTTCATGCATGTCTGCATGCGGTGGCATGAAGCCTTCAATAAGATGGAATACGGCGGCGTGCCAATTATTGCTGCGCTGCAAGGCGCGGTTGTTGGCGGTGGTCTGGAACTTGCAAGTGCGGCACATATTCGTGTGATGGATGAAACCGCCTATGTTGCTCTTCCCGAAGGACAGAGGGGACTGTTCACCGGGGGTGGCGCCACGATCCGGGTGACCGACTTGGTAGGAAAAGCACGGACAATTGACATGATGCTCACCGGGCGGGTCTACCGCGGGCAGGAGGCTATAAACCTTGGCTTCGCGCAGTATCTCGTCGCGGGATCAAGTCATGATGTCGCTTTAGAACTCGCGAGAAAGGCAGCTGAAAATTTGCCTTTGTCGAACTTCGCAATTTGTTCTGCTGTGAGTCATATGCAAAATATGTCGGCCTTTGACGCCGCCTATGCCGAAGCTGTTTTGGCCGGTGTCGTGAACACGCAGCCCGAATCGCGTGCTCGCCTTGCAGCCTTCGCCGACAAGACGGCTGCACGGGTGCGACCCAAGGCTTGATTGCTTTAAAAGCCGAAAATGCTGGCATCTTGAAGGAGCGGACGCGCCCATCAGGCGGGCCAACTGCAACACAATGACCGATTCTGTGGATGCGAAGAAAGTCAACATTGATTGACCGAAAATCGCAGCCTCCCGGGGGAACTGTTGAGAGTCTTGCAAGAGAAGTGATACGGCGCCTAACCGAGCGCGATACAGAGTTTTCTGCCAAAGCCCCGACAGAGCAACAGATCGCACATCTTAGCCACGCATTATTGTCAAATCACGATCATGCCGGTGCGAGCTTCATTCAAGGGCATTGCCAAGTTGTTGGCCGCATGTCGTAGGGTGTTGCTGGTCTGTAAATTACGCCACCATCTCGATGGTGTATTCTGCCCAGAGGCTGAACGCGTCAGCTCGGGCGTGGCGGTATGAGTTTGCGGTGAGTTGAAATCGGCGGGGACGGAAAATCAGGTTGATCTGATCGTGAGCGGACAGAAATCTCTGAGCCTGCCGATGTGACTTGAACCGGCCGAATACCTTCTCGCGCTTGCGGGGAGGCCTGTGTGATCCTTCGATGGGGTTATTCAATCCCTTGTGGGCGCGGTGGTCAGCGTCCGACGCCACTGTTTTGATCGGCTTGAAATAGCTGCGCAACTTGTCGGTGATCACGACCCTGGGCTCGCCGAAACACTCGCGCAGCGAAACGCTTTTTTGCGCAAGCTATTCAAGCAATACAGGCGGCCGCGCGGTGTGATCACCGACAAGCTCGGCAGCTAACGTGCGGCTTTGAAAAGCCTCGCGCCCGGCATCGACCACCGCAGGCATAAGGGCTTAAACAACAGATCTGAAGGCTCGCATCGAACGACGCGGCGCCGAGAAAAGATCATGGCCTACTTCAATTTGCCCGGCCAAGCACAGCTCTCTTTGTCTGCCCACGATCAAGTCCAAACCGTATTTCGCCCTCGTCGCCACAAACTATCCGCCCCTGCCTATCGACACTCTCGCTCAGATGCTCACAGCATTTGGGACGACATCACGTGTGAGGTGAAGGCCGCTTGATCAGGGGTGCGGGGCTCCTTTTCGGCAAGAGCCGATAAGTTGACGATGCCGTTCAGCTCACGTCCCATCCACCGCGATCTGCACCCGCCTCATGACAGTGCCGGGCGTCGGCCCGATAACCGCATTGGCGTTTGCAGCGGCCATCGATGATCCGGCGCGTTTTAAGCGCTCGCGAGATGTTGGACCCTATCTCAGGCTGGTCCCCAAACGCCACCAGTTCGGCGAGGTGGATTACAGCGGCAGCATCTCAAAACGCGGGGACGTGCGGGTCCGAACGCTGCTTTATGAAGCCGCAAATGTGATGCTCACGCGATATGCAGCGCCGCTGAAGCTCAAGTCATGGGCTCTCGCCATCGGCCGACGCTCAACTATGAGAAAGGCGCGGGTCGCGCTGGCAAGGCGGCTCGCGATCATCCTGCATGCGATGATGCGCGATCAGACTGACTTCCAGACCGCATGACCAGAAACTGAACAACAACAGAGGATTCCTACATCACAGTTCCCATGCGGGACGACGCCCGAGGGAGAGCGTGGAACATGGCGGCTATTGTGTAGCGACAGTCAAACAACCAACTGATCGCGGTTTCAACATTGCCACTCCACACCCAGCCAACCCCATCATGAGCCAGCGCGCTCGAAGAGAACCAAGGCAACCTCAGACGCCAAACAGCCCGCAAAGCGGGATAGCATGTTGACAGATTAGAGAACAGAATAGGCTCGAAGCTGCCGTTCGCTGCGTATGCCTTCAATGTCCTTCCCGCTCTATTGGCATGATTTGGCGCAAATCCAAGCCATTGGCGCGAAAGCTTGAGCAAATTGCCGAGATAGTTTGGTTGGAAGGCAATAGGCAGCGCGTCGTTTAATCCACTATATGAACTGTCGTCGGATTGCCTATGTTACATCCAATTTGAAGCACAGGTTTAAAGGGGGCATTTTTTGATGACTGAGCACCGAGATCTGGAAACGCGTATCGCAATGGGGCGGGGTGACCTGCCCGCTGATCTGGTTCTGAAAGGTGGGCAGGTGTTCGATTTGGTCACTGGTGAAATGCTGACTGGAGACGTGGCAATTGCGGGTGAGACAATTGTGGGGACCGGGGCGCAGTACGACGGAACGCATGAAATTGATGTGAGCGGTCGGGTTCTTGTCCCCGGCTTTATCGATACGCATCTCCACATCGAAAGCTCGCTGATCACCCCCCTTGAGTTTGACCGCTGCGTGACGCCCCGAGGTGTTACAACTGCCATTTGCGACCCCCACGAGATTGCGAATGTGATTGGCTCGGAGGGTATTCGGTATTTCCAAACCGCATCTGAGCACACGTTGATGGATGTACGTGTGCAATTATCGTCGTGTGTCCCGTCAACTGAAATGGAGACTGCTGGCGCGCGGCTTGATGCGGAGGATATCGCGGCTCTTCGCGGTCATGCATCGGGTATTGGGCTCGCTGAATTTATGAATTACCCGGGCGTAATCCATCGGGATCCGGTGGCAATGGATAAGCTCCGCTTGTTCGAGGGCGGTCACATCGACGGCCATTGCCCGTTGTTATCCGGACGAGATCTGAACGCCTACGTGGCGGCGGGCATTCGAACCGAGCACGAGGCTACAAGCGCGGCGGAAGCGAAAGAGAAGTTGCAAAAGGGAATGCGGGTTCTGATCCGCGAAGGGTCGGTATCCAAGGACCTTCATGCGCTTCAACCGCTTCTGACGGAACGCACTGCGCCCTATATGTGCCTTTGTACCGATGATCGAAACCCGCTTGATATCGCAGAGCATGGCCATCTCGACTACATGATCCGCACGTTGATAGCGCTGGGCACTCCTGCGCTTGCGGCCTATCGCGCTGCAAGTCTGTCGGCCGCCGAGGCCTTCGGGTTGAAGGACAGAGGTTTGATTGCGCCGGGGTTGCGCGCTGACATTGTTGTTCTGGACAGTCTGGAAAGCTGTCGCGCGACGATGGTCTTTTGTGCCGGGCGCCTCGCAAATGCCGAAGCATTCGGCGAGCGTGACACGGTGCCAATTGTCGGACGTAACTCCGTGAAGGCACCCACTGTCGCACCCGCAGATTTTCGAGCTTCGGGTAATCGTGAACAGACGGATGTCATCGGCATCTTGGAAGGTAAGATCTTGACCGAGCATCTGACTGAAACCATTGCGATCACCGATGGGGACAAACGTCCCGATCCGAAACGCGATCTTGTGCGCATAGCCGTCATCGAACGGCATGGAAAAAATGGCAATATTGCTACGGGTTTTGTCCGCGGGTTTGGGATGAAATCCGGCGCCATTGCATCTACAGTGTGCCACGATCACCACAATATCGCCTGCGTCGGCGTTGACTACGCCGATATGGCACTGGCTTCGAACAGATTGAGCGCGTTGGAAGGCGGTTTCGTAGTTGTGCAAGATGGCGTGGTTCTTGCCGAACTTGCACTTCCGGTTGCTGGTTTGATGAGTTTGGACCCTTTCGAGAGTGTGCAAGATCAATTGGGTGCGCTTCGCGATGCTGCCAAAACGCTGGGTGTGATCTTGGAAGAGCCGTTCTTGCAGCTTGCGTTTCTTGCTCTGCCCGTGATTCCGGCGCTAAAAATTACGGATCGAGGCATGGTCGACGTGAACAAGTTCGAAATCATTTCTTGATTTTGTATCCGTGCTTGCGAACTTTTTTTAACCAAGATTACGCAGAGGTTTCCCTGGGCTCCGCATCAAGCGTCACGGCCTCTTATTCGGGGAGTTCTTGCGTGCCACACCTGGTTATGGATCAGGTCCTCGATCGCGATAGCTTGTCCATGGGATGGCAATCGGTGCGAACCATCAACATCAATTGCCCTCCTGCACAATAACGGAGAACATTCCAATGATGCGTCTGGTACAGGAGCGGCCAGACGCTTTTGTCTTTCCAGTCGCCTAATGCAAAGCGGGGTGCCTTTGGGAAATTGCGGACGCTTTTAGCGTTCTAGCGATAGCGGCGCAGTGTTTCTCCAGGCTCAAGCTTGGGTGTAAGCTCGACCCGTTGTCCGCGTTCGGTTATCGTCCCATCGCTGCGGCCAGCAATGATCCGCGCCGCCTCGCGACCGATTTCTATACGCCCTGCGTCCATCGTCGCGAGCTTACGCGGCAGGCCATCCAATAGCTCGACTCCATTGAACCCCGCAAGGCCAATACTGCCGGGAACATCAATGCCGTGATCGAGACAATACAAAAGACCGCCTGCTCCGATCATGTCATTTGAATAGTAAAGAAAGTCGAGTTTTTCCGAGCGTTTAAGGATGGTTTCGGTCATTTCCCGGCCCTTCGCTAGCCCTGACCCACCAGAATAGAACTCCTGATCCATCACCTCGATGCCCTCTTTGGCAAGCGCTTCGGTAAACCCCTCAAACCGCTTACGCGCGCGGTGATCGAGGGGCATCTTCGTGCCTAGGAAGCCGATATTTTCGTAGCCGGATTTTACAATGGCGCGGGCCATTTCCCGTCCCGCGCGTCGGTGACTGATCCCGACTACCGCGTCGATCGGCTCGCCGTCGACATCCATGATTTCGACGACCGGCACACCGGCCGCGCGCAACATGGCCCGCGACGCATCGGAGTGTTCAAGTCCCGCGATAATGACGCCCGAAGGCCGCCAAGACAGCATTTCAAACAGCACTTCTTCTTCTTTTTCCGGCATATAGTTAGTGACGCCAACAACAGGCTGAAGGGGCGTGTCGTCGAGCACCTCGGAAATGCCTGTCATTACTTCAGGAAACACCATGTTGGACAGGCTTGGGATGATCACGGCGACAAGGTTTACACGGCTTGAGGCCAAGGCCCCCGCGATCTTGTTGGGCACATACCCTAATGTTTTCGCGGCTTTCAGAACCTTCTCGCGCGTGGCCGAAGATACATCTCCACGATTGCGCAAGACGCGGCTTACGGTCATTTCGCTGACGCCTGAGGCTTCAGAGACATCGCGGAGCGTCAGGGGGCGTCTAGGTGGGATTTCAATCTCATCTGACATGGGAATAATTTTCTTGTCTGTCATGGATTTAACTCACGGTACCTGCGCCGGCGCACAGCGATCGACATTGCGTTTCTATCGCTAAACTCTCTGATCTGGCGTGATTTGTCACGCGGCCATTTCAGCGACAAGGGACTTGAAGTGCAACGTTGGAATCGGGAGAAGGGGACGTGGCCCCGTGGCTCAACTGGATAGAGCAGCCCCCTCCTAAGGGGCAGGTTATTGGTTCGAATCCAATCGGGGTCACCAAAAACACCTTTAAAATATGGCTTATTTACTGGGCTTTGTGTCCGAGCTTGCGGAAACTCCCGAAGGAATGCGGACCGAATTCTGCTGAAATGGCGG
>NZ_JBVCWP010000059.1:0-17336 GCF_057460485.1 Boseongicola sp. | reverse complement strand
GGCTGTCCCTTGGTGATCGGCACTGCGGGCACCTGCGGTGCCGGATCGGCCGTGGATTGGCTTTTGGACATCACGCGCGAAGTTCTGGCAGAGACAGGTCACAGCGTGAAGATTGCTGTTTTAAGGTCGGATCAAGGGCCGGACGTCGTGGCCGAGGCGTTTGAGACGGGCCGCGTAACGCCCCTGCCCGCAGCGCCCGAGATTGACGTTGATCTGATCCAAAGCTGCACGAATATCGTGGCGCTTGCAGGGGTCGAGCAGATATCGGCCGCTCTTGCCACGGGCGCCGACATCGTGATTGCCGGACGCACGACAGACACCGCAATCATTGCCGCTTTGCCGATAGAGCGCGGCGTAGACGCTGGTTTGGCTTGGCATGCCGCAAAGATCGGGGAGTGCGGCGCGCTCTGTGCGACGAACCCGCAGTCGGGTGTGCTGCAGGTGGATTTTGAGGACGACGCATTTGTTCTGACGCCTTTGGCGGATGGGGCGCACGCAACGCCGCATACAGTTTCAGCGCATATGCTTTACGAGAATTCTGACCCCTATTTGCTGTATGAACCGGGCGGTGTTCTGGACGTGACGCGCGCAGTTTATGAGGCGCTCGACGACACACGGGTTCGGGTGACTGGGTCGAAATGGGTGCCGTCTGATGCCTACACCGTGAAGCTTGAAGGAGCGCGGGTGGCCGGATATCAGACCATCGTGATGGCGCTTTTGCGGGACCGGCACTACGTGGCGAATGCGGCGGCCTGGGCAGACGATATTGTAGCAAAATGCACAGCGAAGGCCTTGGCGCGGACCCCCGCATCGGAAGGTGATTTTTCAATAGAAATCAGACTGATTGGGCAGAATGCGACGCTTGGCGCATTAGAAACGCGGACAAGCGATGCGGTTGAGATCGGCGCACTTGGTCTGGTAACGGCGAAGACGCATGCATTGGCCGGAGAGATCGCTAAATTACTGAACCCCTATTTGCTGCATCATCCGCTGACACGCGATGAAGAACAGCCGACATTCGCCTTTCCGTTTTCGCCCGCCGAGATTGATCGTGGCGCGATTTACGAGTTTTGCCTGAACCATGTTTTACGGCTTGATGATCCGATGGACGCGTTTTCGCTGGAGGTTGTCGATGGCTGAGTTGGGGCAGATCGTCGAGAAGGTGCGCTCGAAGAACGCCGGGCCGTTTTGGTTGACGGTGGATATTTTTTGCGGTTCGCCCGAAGCTTATGCGCGCGTACGCGATGGGTTGGAAACGCAGGCTGTTGCGCGATTTCTGGATACGCCGGTTCAGACCTTGAAGCGGTTTGATATGGAAGATTTACGGGTCGTGAAGCTTTCCCTGCCGCGTCCTGCCGTGCAAGGCACGGTCAACGATCGCGATATGCACGGCGCGGCGTTGGCCGCACTTGTGGCGGAGATCAACATTCCATGAGCCTGCGCGACTTCGGTGTATTGTCCGACGGGCGAAGCGTGCAGGAAGTGACGCTTGGGAACGGGCGTCTGACAGCGCAATTTCTGACATTCGGAGCGCGGATTAACGGGCTTTCGTTTGACGAAATTGATGATTTGACGCCCACTCTTGATCTTGAAGCGGCTGCGGGCTCCAACCCATATTCTGGTGTGATTGTCGGGCCGGTGATGAACCGCCTTGGCGGCGCGCGCGCGCCCCTGAACGGACAGGTTCTGACGTTTAACGCAAATGAGGGGTCGAACCTTCTCCATTCGGGCGCCGCAGGCCTTCATCGCTTGGTTTGGGATATCGCAGACGTGTCAGAAACAGCGGTGACATTCGCGGTCGACCTTCGGCCAGACACTTTTCCAGGGCGGCGGCAGATTGAGGTCACCTATCGTTTGGAAGACGCCGATCTGGTCCTGGAGATTGCTGGAACAACCGATGTGCCAACGTTGATGAACGTCGGATTTCATCCGTTCTGGACTGTTTCAGGGCGCGGGCGTGCGGGACATGTTTTGCAGGTGCATGGCGCACAGTATTTGCCAATGGACGGTGGCAATATCCCCACCGGAGAGATCACAGACGTGGTGGGGACGGCTTTGGATTACCGCATACCGCGCGCGCCCGCTGACGATATCGACCACTGCTTTGTTCTGCCCGAACACGACGGAATTGCGCCTTGCGTGACGCTTGAAAGCGACGTTATGCGACTTGAAATTCTTTCTGACGCACCGGCGGTACACGTATTTACCGGCATGGATATCGGGATCGCGGTTGAGCCGGAAATTCACCCCGACGCGCCGAACCACGCGGGCTTTCCGTCTATTCGGCTGGGGTCTGGCGAAACGTTCCACCAGACCGTGATCCATCGCTTTTCTCGGCGCTGACTTAGCTGCGCATCCGTTCGGATTTCGCATCATACATGGGGCGCAGGGACGCTTCGGCGGCAACGCGCGCACCTGCGACTTCGATTTCCCAGCCGTCCGTGTCTTTCGCCAATTCCGCCGGCACGTAGCCAAGCCCGATCGCTCCGCCCAAGGTGTGGCCGTAGCTTCCCGAGCTTAAATAGCCCACGAATGCGCCGTCTTTCAAGATAGGTTCGTGATGAAACAGAAGCGGTTCGGCGTCCGTCAGGAGGAATTGCAGCATCCGCAGTTTCGGGCCGGTTTCTTTGCGTTGAAGCACCGCTTCGCGACCGATGAAGTCGGGTTTTGCGGTTTTGACCGCGAAGGAAAGACCCGCATCGACGACATGGTCTTCGCAGGTGATGTCGTGGCCAAAGTGGCGGAAGGCTTTTTCGATGCGAAGGCTGTCCATCGCGTGAAGGCCCACGTGTTTCAGGCCGACATCTGCACCGGCTTCCACCAGCGTTTCGTAGACGTGTGCGGTCATGTCGGACGAGACGTACACTTCCCAACCAAGTTCGCCGACGTAAGATACGCGGTGCGCGCGGGCGAGGCCGTAGCCGATTTCGATAGTGCGAGCGAGGCCGAAGGGATGGGCTTCATTGGACCAGTCGTCAGGGCTGACAAGGCGCATCAGATCGCGCGCTTTTGGGCCCATTACGGCAATAACGCCCTCACCGGCAGTGACGTCAGTAATGACAAAATTGGCGTCTTCTGCGTGGCGCCGTATCCACATTTCATCGGCAAGGCGCGTGGCGGCCGGAGTGACCACAAGGTAGGCAGTTTCAGACAGGCGTGTAACGGTAACATCAGCTTCGATGCCGCCGCAGCTGTTCAGGAACTGGGTGTAAACGATACGACCTATCGGCACGGACATATCGTTGCCGCAGATTTTGTTCATTACCGCCTCGGCGTCGCGGCCTTCGACGCGGATTTTACCAAAAGATGTCATGTCGTAAAGTCCGACATTTTCGCGAACCGCGCGGTGTTCTGCTGCGTTATTTTCGAACCAATTCGGGCGGCTCCAGCTGTATTCGTACTCGGGTGTCTGGCCTTCATTGGCGAACCAGTTGGCGCGCTCCCAACCCGCGACTTCGCCCATCACACCACCAGCCTTCAGAAGATGTTCGTGAAGCGGTGTGCGGCGAATGCCGCGCGCCGTTGCCTTTTGGCGGAAGGGATAATGGTCGGCGTAAAGAAGGCCAAGGGTTTCAATCGAGCGGTCGTGGAGATAGCGCGCGTTGCCCTGAAACGGCTGCATTCGTCCGATGTCGACGTCGCCGAGATCAGACGGCTTTTCACCGGTGTTCATCCATTCTGCCAGCGCCATGCCGGCACCGCCAGCGGACTGAATACCGATAGAATTAAAGCCCGCGGCGACCCAGACATTGTCGCTGCCGGGGGCAAGGCCAAGATGATAGGCATCGTCCGGCGTGAAGCTTTCTGGGCCGTTGAAGAAGGTATGGACCCCGGCCTCAGCCATCATCGGCATACGTTCGATCGCGCTTTCGAGGATCGGCTCGAAATGGTCGAAGTCTTCCTGAAGCTGGTCGAATTCGAAACTCTCGGGGATGCCGTTCATACCCCATGGTTTGGCGACAGGCTCGAAGGCTCCAAGAAGGATTTTTCCGGCATCTTCTTTGTAGTATGTACACTCGTCAGGCACCCGTAGAACGGGAAGTTGGCCAAGGTTATCAATGCTTTCGGTAACGATGTAGAAATGCTCGCAGGCGTGGAGCGGAATGTTGACCCCAGCCATTTTGCCGACCTCGCGCGACCACATGCCAGATGCAATAACAACGTGTTCGCACGCGGTATGACCCCGTTCACCCGCTTCGTTTTCCCAGTCAACGCCGGTGACGCGGGTGCGGTCCTTATGGATTTTCGTGACCTTCGTGCCTTCGAGTGTCTTGGCACCGCGCAGCCGCGCGCCTTTGGCGAGGGCTTGCGTAATATTGGCAGGATCGCCCTGCCCGTCCGAAGGCAGAAAGACCGCTTGCGTGATGTCGTCGACTTTGACGTGCGGGTATTTCTCCGTCACTTCTTTGGGAGAAATTTCATGGACCTCTACGCCGAAGGCGCGCGCCATGGAGGCCTGACGCAGGAGTTCTTCTTTACGCGCCTCGGTCAGGGCAAGTGTGATTGAGCCAACCCAACGGCAACCTGTCTGAACGCCGGTTTCGGCTTCAAGATTGACGTATAGTTCCTGCGTATATTTGGCGAGGCGGGTCATATTCGCGGACGCGCGCAACTGTCCGATGAGCCCGGCGGCGTGCCATGTGGTGCCCGAAGTGAGGCGTTTACGTTCCATCAACACAACGTCGGACCAGCCAATTTTTGCAAGGTGATAGGCAATGGAGCAGCCTACGATGCCGCCACCAATAATGACCACGCGGGCTTGTTCAGGAACGCTCATTTTAGGTAGTCCTCTGTCAGACGATTGCATGGCCGGCCGCATTGAGGCGGCGGGCGATTTCACGGATGTGGTCGGGGCCAATTTCGCAGCAGCCACCGACGATTGTCGCGCCCTGATCGACCCATTGCAGGACGGTATCGGCGTATGTTTCTGGCGTGATGTCTTTACGGGCTGAAAGGGCATCTACGGTGGCTTTGGCCTTCAGAAAATCCTTGGTGATCTCGGTGAAGCCGTTGGCATAGGCGCCGTATGGTTTGCCAAATGTTGCCAGGACGTCGAGGCCTGCGGACATCGCTTCGGGGACGGAACAATTGGCCAGCCACGCGTCGGGCATAAGATGCGCCAAGGTCGACACCTGTTCGCCCGAACGCAGTTTTCTGCCGTCTTCATCGTCAAGCGTGACCGACAGCCAAACGGGCAAGTTTGTCTGGCGTGCGCCCGCAAGGACTGCTTCAGCGTGCATCAACGAGGCGACGGTTTCGCAGATGATCAGATCGACCTTTGGGGCAAGGCGTTTGGCGAGATCGGCGTAAAGCGGAACAGCCGTGGGAAGATCGGGGTGCGTGTCCGGGCGAAAACTCCCGATGAGCGGCCCGATGGAGCCTGCAACGCGGTGGTTCGGGGCATGGCGCGCGCTCAGGGCTGCGTTCAAGGCGGCGGCGATCAGGGGTTCCTGTTGATCGGCGAACCGCGTGTCGATCAGTCGGTCGGCATGCAAAGTATAGGTGTTGGCCGTGGCGATGGTGGCGCCTGCATCGAAAAAATCGCGGTGGACGGCTTCGACCAGTCCGGGATGGTCGATCATGACCTGTGTGGACCACAGGCTCGTTGGGGCGTGGGGTGTACGATGGACCAGTTCCTGCCCAAGGCCGCCGTCAAGGAGGGTGATATCGGTCATGGTGCGGGGAACATCCTTGCGTATTTGCCGCGGTATATCTCGATCATTTCGTCTTCGGTGACCCCGGCGTCGTAGGGCGGTGTGGAGAGTGGAGAGGCCTGATCGACGTGGATCAGCACAAGGGATCTGATCCGTTTGGCAAGACCGCCCCAAGTATCAATCCATCTCGTTTTCAATGTGTTAACGCGCACGAATTCGCCTTCAACGATCTCGGTATTCCCGGACAGGCGCACACCTTTGCGGCGGAAAGTATCGACGAAAACGACCTCGGCCATGGGGGTTTTCAAAAGATTTCGGCGGGTTCCGAGTGAGCGGATGTTGCCGTAGGCAATCGTTGTGTCACCCAGCACCAGAAACGTCCCCTTGGGTGACGCGGCGAGTCGCCTATTGGGGCGAATGGTGGCGACGATCCCAAGAGGAAAGTCGAGGATGATGCGGCGTGCTCCGGGTGTGATCATGCACGGATCCGTTCGTTGGCAGGATCCCAGAGCGGCTGGTCTTCTTGGACCGTCGCCCTGAAGCGTTCGCCGTAGATCTCGACTTCGACCGTGGTGCCGGGGGTAGCGAGATCAGCGCGCAACATGCCCAATGCCACGGACTTGTTGATGCGGTAGCCCCACGCGCCCGAGGTGGTTTCGCCGACAATCTCGCCGTCTGCCCAGATGGTGGTCATATAGGGCGCGTCGGTATCGCCCGCCTCGACGGTCAGCGTCACAAAGCGCTTTTTGACGCCCTGCTGCTTTTCGTTTTGCAAGGCAACTTTGCCGGGGAAGTCCTGTGGTTTGTCGAGTTTGACAAAGCGGTCAAGCCCGCCTTCGAGGAGGCTGTAGTCAGTTGAAAGATCGCCTTTCCATGCACGGTAGCCCTTTTCAATCCGCAGGGAATTCAAGGCAAACATGCCGAAAGGTTTGGCGCCAGCGGCCAGAACCGCGTCATAGATCGCGGGCATGACGGCGTTGGCCGCGTGGATTTCCCAGCCGAGTTCTCCGGCAAAAGAGACCCGGGCGAGTGCTGCGTTTTGCCCCGCCACTTCGGCTGGTTGGTGGGAAAGCCATGGCAGCGTCAGATCGGCGTCTGAAAGACGCGCAAACAGCTCACGGGACTTTGGCCCGGTGACGATCAGGGTGGAATATTCAGTTGTGTGATCGGTGAGGGTAAGGCCCTCGGGCAGGTCCTTCAAAAGGATATCGCGGTCGTGCCATTGGGCGGCCGCGGCGGTGATGAGCGTGAAGAAATCCTCTCCGTGGCGCATCAGCGACATTTCGGTAAGAATGCGGCCGCGCGCGTCTGGGAAGTAGCTGAGGTTCATGCGACCGACCTTTGGAAGGCCGCCCGCGATGCGCCCCTGGAGCCACTCGGCAGCGCCGTCACCGGAAAGGTTAAAGCGCGAAAATCCCGGCAGATCCAGAACGCCGACGCCATCACGCACCGCTTCGCATTCTTCGCGGATACGGCTTTCCCACGGACCGGTGCGCCCCCATGTATGCGTCGCTTCTTCGGAGGTGTCGTCGCCATCCTTGGCGAACCAGTTGGCGCGTTCCCAGCCGTTATAGGCGCCCATCTGCCCGCCAAGTTCGCGGACTTTTGCGTCGACCGGTGACAGCTTCTTGTCACGTCCGGCGGGCCATTCGTGCCATGGGAAATGCATGGCGTATTCGTGGCCGTAAACCTCCATACCTTTCTCGATGCAGTAGTCTTCGTCGGTGTAATCGGTATAGCGGCGCGGATCGACCGACCACATGTCCCATTCGGTGTGGCCTTGCGTGATCCATTCGGCGAGGATTTTACCTGCCCCGCCCGCTTGCGCGATGCCGAAGGTAAAGACGCAGGCCTCGAACGCGTTCGAAACACCCGGCATCGGTCCGAGAAGCGGCAGGCCGTCGGGGGCGTAAGGGATCGGGCCATTGATCACGCGGCTGACGCCTGCGGTCCCCAGAAGCGGCACGCGTTCCATTGCGTCTTCGATATAGTGTTCCAGACGGTCAAGGTCGTCGGGGTAAAGCTGAAAGCTGAAATCATCGGGCATCGGGTCATCAGGCGTGACCCAATGGGCTTTGCAATTGCGCTCGTAGGGGCCCAGATTGAAGCCGTTCTTCTCCTGGCGAAGATAGTAAGACACGTCCACGTCGCGTAGAAGCGGAAGTTTGCGGCCATTTTCTTTGGACCATGCAACGATCTCCGGGATTTCTTCGGACAAAAGATATTGGTGGCTCATCACCATCATCGGAACGGTGCGGCCGCCGTAGGGCTTGAACCATTCGCCGACGCGTTGGGCATAGTATCCCGCAGCGTTCACCACGACTTCGCAGCGGATCTCGCCCTTCTCGGTCTCGACAACCCATTCGCCATTCTCGCGACGCACGCCAGTAGCGGGTGTAAAGCGGTGGATTTGTGCGCCGAGGTCACGCGCACCCTTGGCCAACGCCTGGGTCAATTGGGCCGGGTCGATATCCCCGTCATAGGGGTCATAAAGAGCGCCGAGGATGTCGTGGGTTTCAAGGAACGGATAACGGTTTTGGGTTTCGGCCGGATCGAGGATCTCGATCGCCATGCCCTGATAGCGGCCCATGCTGGCGGCGCGCTCGAACTCCTGCATGCGTTCTTTGGTGTGCGCCAGTCGGATCGAGCCGGTGACGTGGTAGTTCATCGGATAGTCGACCTCGTCAGCGAGACGTCGGTACAGTTCGGTCGAATACCGCTGCAGGTTCATGATCGACCAGGAGTTCGAGAAGGTCGGGATGTTGCCTGCGGCGTGCCATGTAGAGCCCGCTGTCAGCTCGTTTTTTTCCAGCAGGACGCAATCGGTCCACCCGGCTTTGGCAAGGTGGTAGAGCGACGAAGCCCCGACCGCTCCGCCGCCGATGATGACCACGCGGGCGGTCGTTGGAAAATCAGACATGGGCGTCCTCCCTTTTTTAGTAGACCGGCGGTGCGATCACCCAGATCGCAATGCACGGCGTATTGTTCGGATTGACCCAGAAAAACGGCTCGCCGCGAATGCGGAAGCTGTCGCCAGGATTGAGGCGGTGTGTGGTGCCCTCGATCGTCAGATCGAGAGTGCCAGAGAGGATGTAGCCGACCTCTTGCGTAGGCCGCGACACAGACGTGTCACGGCGCGCGAGAGGCGCAAAAGTGGAATGCACGACCTCGAAGTCGTCGGTAAGGTCGGGCGACAGCAGTTCTTCAGCAAGACCGCTGGCGCGGTGGCCGATGGGGCGGCGCGCGGTGGCGCGCACGATGCGACCCTCTTCCCCCTCAGGCGCAGGCGCGTGGCCGAAAAGCGTTTGCACCGGCACGTCGAAGGCGCGGGCGAGATCTTTAATCTCGCGCATTGAAGGCTCGGAAAGATCGCGCTCGACCTGAGACATCCAACCAACCGAGCGACCGAGCTTTGCGGCCAGAACCGACAGGGTCAGATTGCGCGATTTGCGCAGTGCGCGGATGTCACGCCCCAGGCTGTCTGGCATGTCGATCAGGGACAATCCGGTGGCTTTCCATGAAATTTCTTTCGATATTTTCATGACTTCCTGATAAAAAAGTCAATCGTATTTTTTACACCAATTCAACGGTATGCAATCGTCTACCGCTAAACCTCGGAAATTGGGCGATTTTTTCGTTTACAGTTAGAAATTTGTGGCTAGATACTGCAAAAGGAAATGAGGTGCCATGAGCCAGCTGCAAGACCATCCGCTGCGATATCAGATGATAAACGAGCTTCACGCCCGCCCCTTCCCGGTGTTGACGGTGCCGTGTCGCGCGGCCTATCTGGCGATTAAGCCTGTATCGAACGCAGTCGCGCGGGATCGCGAACTTGATCGTGCCCATCTGATTTCACTGCTTGATCGCTATGGAGCAAAGCATCCGCAACCTGGCGCCACGCATTACTTTGGTGACATCGGCAAGTTCCGCCTGAAGTGGGAAAGCCATACAGAATTCGTGACCTACACGATTTTCGAGGACGGCCTTGTTGATACGCCGTTTGATCCGCGCGATTTCGAGGTTTTTCCGGCGGATTGGCTGGCGGTTGCGCCGGGCGTGACGACAACGTCGGCACTGATCCGTGTTGAGGCCGAAGCGGACGACGCTGTGATTGAAGCGAAGGTGGACAATTGGTTTGTAAGCGAGAGCCTTGCGGTCAGTCAGGTCCTGGATGACAGCGCGGTAATTGCAGGCGATTTCCGGCTGGATGTAGCAGGGCACATGCGGTTTGCTATTTTCGTGACGCCGGAGGCCGGTGCGCGGCGGGTCGGACGGGTCGTCCAGCGCGTTTGCGAGATCGAAACCTATAAGACGATGTCGATGTTGGGTCTGACGCGGGTGCGCGCCTTGGGGCCGCAGATCGGGGCGATAGACGCGCGGTTGACCGAGTTGATGGGCGACATGACGGGCAATGTTTCGCAGCCCGCCGACACCCTTGAGGCGCTGTTGAAGGTCTCGTCCGAATTGGAGAAAACCCTCGCCCTGTCGTCGTTTAGATTTGGTGCGACAGGGGCGTACGAGGCGTTGGTCAATCAGCGGACCTCGATCCTGCGCGAGGAACGGTTCCACGGCCGTCAGACGATTGCGGAATTTATGATGCGGCGGTTTGATCCGGCGATGCGGACGGTGAAAGCGACCGAAGCGCGTCTGAAGACGCTGGCGGAACGTGCCATGCGCGCGGGCGATCTTTTGCGAACGCGAGTTGATGTGGAGCGATCCGCGCAGAACCAGGCGCTTTTGGAAAGCATGGATCGGCGCGCCGATGCGCAGTTGAAATTACAGCGCACGGTGGAAGGGTTTTCGGTCGCAGCGATCAGCTATTACGCGGTGAATTTGCTTGGTTATCTGGCCTATCCTTTTGCCGAAGGCCTCGGCCTTGGCAAAGGGATGACGCTGGCGATCCTAACGCCTATTGTGCTGGCGCTGGTTTTCGTGATGGTGCGCCGGATGCGCAACCGGATCGACTAGGGCGTTTTCGACGTATCAAAGAAGAAGAGGTGCCGTTTATCGCGTTCTCGTCAGAAGAGGGTTCGGTCGAAGAGATTTTCGAGAACCCGCAGCATCCCTATACCCAGTCTTTGCTGGCGGTCGTGCCGAAACTTGGCGAGATGACCAGCAAGACTGCACCCGAGCCGATGCGGCTTTTGAATGCCCCTCCTAGGGTTGAAGGGCCGATCCTGCCGAAGTCGGACACCGTCCTTTTGGATGTGAAGAACCTTGTTACGCGGTTCCCGGTCAAAGGCGGGTTCTTCCGTCGCACGGTGGCGAATGTGCATGCGCTCAAGGACGTGTCGTTTCAGGTGAAGTCGGGTGAAACGCTAAGCCTTGTCGGCGAGTCCGGTTGCGGGAAATCCATTTGTGGGCGGTCGATTTTGCAGCTGATCGAGCCTCAGTCCGGCGAAGTCTGGCTGAACGGCACAAACATCATGGACTACAACCAAACCGAATTGCGGGCTGCGCGGCGCGAGGTGCAGATGGTGTTTCAGGACCCGTTCGCCTCGCTCAATCCGCAGATGAAGCTGGCCGATCAGGTGGCCGAGCCACTGCTGAATGACGGGATCGGCACTTCGCACGAGCAGCGCGAGCGCGTGGCGCAATTGTTTGACCGGGTGGAATTGCCGCGCAGTTTCCTGGGCCGCTATCGGCATGAATTGTCGGGCGGTCAACGCCAACGGATCGCGATTGCGCGTGCATTGGCCCTGAACCCAAGCCTGATCATTGCCGATGAAGCGGTGGCGGCCTTGGACGTGTCGGCGCAGGCGCAAGTGTTGGACCTGATCATGGAATTGCAGGCCGAACTTGGGGTCTCGATCCTGTTCATCAGCCACGACATGGAGTTGGTGGAGCGGGTCAGTCACACGGTTGGCGTTATGTACATGGGCCGGATCGTCGAGCTTGGCTCGCGGGCTGCGATATTTGAGGATCCGCGCCACGAATATACTCAAGCCCTGCTGAAAGCCGTGCCCGTTGCGGACCCACACCGACGTAAATCCGAACGGGATCTAAACTTTAAGCCGATCCCCTCGCCTATCTTTCCTGTGGACCACGTGCCCGGACCTTCGGTTTACGACGAAGTGACGCCGGGCCATTTTGTATTGAGGCCTGAATGACCCTGACATCGCGCGAAGTTCTTGAAAAACTTGTCTCTTTCCCGACAGTGAGCCGGGATAGCAATCTTGATCTTGCCGATTGGGTGCAGGCATTTTTGTCCGATAACGGCGTGAGTTCGCACCGAATGCTGAACGAAGACGGCCAGAAGGCTGCCGTTTATGCTCATGTCGGACCCGACGCGCCCGGCGGTGTGGTTTTGTCGGGGCACACCGACGTGGTGCCTGTTGATGGGCAGGCTTGGGCAACTGATCCGTGGGTTGTGACCGAGAAAGACGGCAAGCTGTTTGGGCGCGGCACTTGCGATATGAAGGGGTTCGACGCGCTTGCTTTGGTGGCCTTGGTCAAGGCGAGCAAGGCGCAGTTGAAGCGCCCTTTGCAGGTTGCGCTGTCCTACGACGAGGAAGTCGGTTGCGAAGGCGCGCCACCGCTTATCGAGAGGATGCGGGAAAACCTACCCCCTGCGGCTTTGGCGATCATCGGTGAGCCGTCGATGATGAAGGTGGTGACAGGCCACAAAGGTGGCAGCGGGTTCAAGGTCCATGTGCGCGGGTTCGAAGTGCATTCATCGCTGATGCACACCGGCGTCAACGCTATCATGGAAGGCGCCAAACTGATCGAGTGGTGCAACCGGATGAACGCGGCCGGCGCCGCCGCCGAGCCGGCCGAGGGTGCCGCATGTTTTGATCCGCCGTGGACATCGGTGCATGTGGGCGAAATCAGCGGTGGTACAGCGCATAACATCACTGCGAAAGACTGCCATTTCGGCGTGGATTTCCGTTATGTGCCGACGGATTCGCGGGCAGAGTGGGAGGCGCGCTTTATCGAGGAAGTGCGCCGTCTTGAGGCCGAAATGAACGCCGTACATCCCGACGCCGGGATCGACCTTGTTCCCTATTTCGGATTGCCCGGATTGCGCCCCGAGGACGATGGTCCGGCGGAGCAACTTGCGCGCAAACTGACCGGTGACAACGCAAGCCATGTGGTAAGTTACGGCACTGAAGCGGGTCATTTTCAGGATGCCGGGTATTCCGGTGTCATCTGCGGCCCCGGCGATATCGCCATGGCGCATCAGCCGAACGAATATCTGACGGTTGAACAATTCACCGCCGGTGAAGCCTTCATGGACCGGCTGATCGACCACCTCTGCCAGTAGTCAAGACGTCTCGTCAGGGATTTCATCCAGGTCAGCCTTTCCCACGCCTTTGAACACCGCTTTGAACGGCAGAGCCCATAGGACGCCAAGCACCAGATAGACGACCAATTCCAGCCAGAACGGTGGGCGGTCGAACAATCCGATGATGGTAACCGAGACGATAACATAGGCCGGCAGGCCGACCAGAAGTATCAGCAGCGAAAGGCGGCGGCGGGATTTGTAGGATAGAGCCATGAGGTTGTTATGGGGCGTCGCGTTGGGAGGTCAAGGTCTCGAAGGGTTGGCATAGTGATTTGGCGAAAGAAAAATGCTTGCAGAGGCAAGCTGCGATACACCTTTTTGTGCGTTGCCTTTACTCGACGACCAACCGGCAAAGCGTTGTATTTTCGATCTCAAGGTCCGGACCCCAGATTAAATCCGCAGAGCGATCCCAGGCGATGCGGTCATATCCGTCTTTCGGGCTTACAGCACATTCGCTGTGAACGGTTGCGAAAGGCCAGTCTGATGCGTCAAACCCGGCCGTATCCCTGCCAGTCGGTTGTTCCGTGACCTCGGACTGACAGGAGCCTTCCTCGGCAGCCGGATCACTTTCATCCGCACAGAATTTCTGCACGGGGGCGCGGTGAGCGACCATGCATTTCCATCCTGCGCCGGTCACTGCCACGGCTAGGCCGCTGGCGTCGCGATTCTGAAGGACGACACCGCCGTCGCCCGTCTGCTATTTTCGAGTGCCGATATATTCAAGGCCAGTATCGTTATCCTTAAGTCTATTGCCGCCAGCGCGATCGTAAATGGCCGGTCCGCAGTGAAGGAAAAGCTTTCGGCATTGAACGATCGTTCTGTCGCGGTTGAAATACTGTCCTCGGCAACTGGCGCGCTATTGATACTGGGAGAGACCCAATTGTCGGCCCAAACATCAGCTGAAAATGTCTCGGCTTGCGCGGGGACGGCAAGACAAGCCATCGCTTCCAAAATTGCTCGGGTGCCCGTCATTATTTAGCTCTTCGGTCTCCGGCCTTCTGTCTCTGAACGATTTGCGTCAGATTTTTCGTCGAAGAATTTCGGCGGCGTCCGGTTTTTTACTTTGTCGCTTCATAGTTGACGGCAGCGTCGTCCGCTTGACGGCGCTCATCCAGCGGCATTGGTCGCCCGGCGCGTAAGGGCCGAACTAGGCCCGTCCCTTTTCCGCTCAATCCTCGAACGGATCGGTCACAAGGATGGTGTCTTCGCGCTCGGGCGAGGTCGAGACCATCGAGACCGGGCATTGGATCAACTCTTCGATGCGGCGGACGTATTTCACCGCCTCGCCCGGAAGATCAGCCCAGCTTCGTGCTCCGGCGGTGCTTTCGCTCCAGCCTTTCATCGTCTCATAAATGGGTTGGACGCGTGCCTGTTTGTCCGCGGCCGTCGGCAGATAGTCGAGCATTTCGCCGTCAAGTTCGTAAGCTGTGCAAATCTTCAGTTCGTCAAAGCCATCAAGCACATCAAGCTTCGTCAGTGATATGCCATTGACGCCTGACGTGGCGCAAGTCTGGCGCACAAGCACGGCGTCGAACCAGCCGCAGCGGCGTTTGCGCCCTGTGGTGGTGCCGAATTCGTGGCCGCGCTCGCCAAGGCGTTGGCCGTCGTCGTCGAACAATTCGGTCGGGAACGGGCCTTCGCCCACGCGGGTTGTATAGGCTTTGACAATGCCAAGCACATAGTCGATCGAGCCGGGGCCAATCCCTGTGCCGGTGGCGGCCTGGCCCGCGATGACGTTCGAGGACGTGACGAACGGATATGTGCCGAAATCGACATCAAGCAGCGCGCCTTGTGCGCCTTCAAACAAGATGCGTTGCCCGGCACGGCGGCGTTCGTTCAGGACTTTCCAGACGGGCGCGGCGTAGGGCAGGATTTCTTTTGCAATGTCCTTCAGCGAAGCGACCAGTGCGTCGCGGTCAACCGCGGGCAGGCCAAGGCCACGGCGCAGCGCGTCGTGGTGGACCAGCAAGCGGTCAACACGGGCTTCTAGCGTGGCTTCATCGGCAAGGTCTGCCACGCGCACGACGCGGCGGCCGACTTTGTCTTCGTAGGCCGGGCCGATGCCGCGACCAGTGGTGCCTATCTTGGCGACAGAGTTCTGGTTCTCGCGGGCGCGGTCCAACTCGCCGTGGACAGGCAGGATCAGCGGCGTATTCTCGGCGATCATCAGAGTTTCGGGTGTAATTTCAATGCCTTGCGAGCGGATCGTCTCGATTTCTTTCAGCAAATGCCAGGGATCAAGCACGACGCCGTTGCCGATGACCGACAATTTTCCGCCCCGCACGACGCCCGATGGCAGCGCGTGAAGCTTGTAAACTTCGCCGTCGATCACCAGAGTGTGACCGGCGTTGTGGCCACCCTGAAACCGCGCGATCACATCGGCACGTTCGCTGAGCCAGTCAACAATCTTGCCTTTTCCTTCGTCGCCCCACTGGGCGCCGACGACGACTACGTTGGCCATAAAATATTTCCCCCTGAGGTTTACACCGCGGATGCGTATAGCGGCTGGGGTTTTGGGGGGAAACCTTAAAAGGTGTGGTTTGGAGGGATAGGGGGACTTGAGTGTGGCTGACGTTTTGGCATGAGCTTGAGCGCGCCATCGGAGATCGCGGAAAACGCGCCTACCGAGCTTCGTTCCTGGCAAGGCGCGACGGTGATATGATCCAGTGCAAACAGGAGAAAGTCATGGCTGCATTTGGCGCCATGTCCCCGCAAAGCAACGACGTTCTACACCTTGCCGAAGGGGGTCCTGAGACAGAGATTATGTTTCACTACGGGCACAAGACCTGTGAGTTCGCCATGTTCGAGTTGATGGATGATCTCGCTACACGGTGTCCGAATATCGACATTTGGGGCGGGGCCTGTGGACCCTGGGACAGACATTTTTGATCGCACAGCGCATTATGTTCGCAAGGCGCGCATCACGACTTGATTGCTATGTGCCGGCACTCTTCCCCAAAACCACCCTCCCCGCGCGCCTGTTCTCGCTAACACGCTCCGCGCAGACCTTGCCCCCTTGCCGGGTGGCCGATAGGACGGAAGGAACCGGCCTTTAACGGATAGAGAACCCATGCCTGAAGCTCCTGAATTTCACGACCGTATGCTTTCGCTTGGCCTGGGCCGGGTGTCCGAGGCGGCGGCTTTGGCCTCTGCACGCCTGATCGGGCGCGGCGACGAAAAGGCGGCTGACCAGGCCGCCGTCGACGCAATGCGAACGCAGCTGAACAACCTCGAGATTCAGGGCGTCGTTGTGATTGGCGAAGGCGAGCGGGACGAAGCGCCTATGCTATATATCGGCGAGGAAGTCGGCACCGGCACCGGCCCGCAGGTGGATATCGCGCTTGATCCACTGGAAGGCACGACGCTGACGGCCAAGGATATGCCGAACGCATTGGCCGTTATCGCGATGGGGCCGCGCGGCTCAATGCTGCATGCGCCCGACACCTACATGGACAAGCTGGCGGTCGGGCCGGGGTTCCGGCGTGGTGTGGTGACGATGGATATGTCGCCTGCCGAGCGGGTGAACGCGCTGGCGGCGGCAAAGGGCTGTTCGACCGAAGATATCACGGTGTGCGTGCTGGAACGCCCGCGCCACGAGGACATGATTGCGGAAATTCGCACGACGGGGGCCGCAATCCGGCTGATCACTGATGGCGACGTGGCGGGTGTCATTCACTGCGCCGAACCATCGACGGGCATCGACATGTATATGGGCTCGGGTGGTGCGCCCGAGGGCGTGTTGGCGGCTGCCGCGTTGAAATGCATGGGCGGGCAGATGTTTGGCAAGCTGGTGTTTCGCAACGACGACGAAAAAGGCCGCGCCAAGAAGGCCGGCATCACCAACTTTGACCGGGTCTATACGCGCGACGACATGGTGACGGGCGATGTGATTTTTGCCGCCACTGGCGTGACTGACGGTTCGATCCTGCCGGGCATCAAACGCGAGCCCGGGTTTCTGACGGCCGAGACCATTTTGATGCGGTCGAAGACCGGGTCTGTGCGGCGAATGAATTACCGCCACCCGATTGACACTTGACCAGCTCTGCGGGCGGATTTCTTGGCGTTACGACCTCTCTGACGGGGCGGGCATGGGTCGGCCCGTCTGCGGATGCGCTGCGAATGGCGGAGGCCATGGAACAGCAGACTGGCCTGCCCCCGGCCCTTTGCCGGATACTGGTGGCGCGCGCCGTTGCCCCTGAAGACATTGATCTGTTTCTGGCCCCTGCTTTACGCGATTTGCTACCCGACCCGATGACGCTTCTGGATATGGAGCTGGCTGCGGAGCGCTTGATCGCCGCTGTTGATCGTGGCGAGAAGGTCGCTATTTTCGCCGATTATGACGTGGATGGCGGCTCATCGGCTGCACTTTTATTGGACTGGCTGCGCCAGCTGGGTCG
>NZ_JBVCWP010000058.1:0-17387 GCF_057460485.1 Boseongicola sp. | reverse complement strand
TTTTTGAAGTGATTCAGAAAATTCAAACGCTGTCAAATATGGCGACGCGACGCACTAGCCTCTGAAAATACTATCACGACTTCAGATTAGCCGCCCTTGGTCCAGACCCGATCGAGCGTAATGGCAGTCCAAATAAAGCGATCTAGCCGAGTTCACGATGCGCCAAGATGTGATAGCAGAGAATCCGATGCCAGCCGACGACCGTTTGAACGCCCTTTATACCTTGCTCCTGTCGCAGACAGACGAGGACGGAATGTGACAGTTACTGTCGGAGTTCGACGGATTCTGTGCCGGTGTTATCGTATGCCCGGAGCTGATCAAACCGAGCGAGTGGCTGCCGCATGTTTGGGGTTCGCATGGGACCCCTGACTTTGAGTCCGAGGAGGCACTCAAGCAGGCGCTTGACCTCATCATGGGGCACTACAATGACGTCGCGCAGTCGCTGATTCCGCCAGAGCTCGAATACGGCCCGGTATTTGAGCACGATACGAGCACGGACGAGACCATTTGGGAGATGTGGGTGTCGGGCTTCGAACGCGCTATGCGCCTCAGGATGCACACCTGGGAGCAGATCGTTGAGAGCGGCGATGACGATGCGGGCGATTCGGTCAACATGATGCTCGCGCTCCATGGTATCGCGGAGGGTGATAGTGACCTACCTGAGAGCTCAATCGAAGACCTGCGAGACAAGGCGCCGGATCTGATCATAGTCATGATCATTTCGCTTAATCGGTGGACCAAGGGGCTAACTCAGTCCGACCTCTTTCCGCCTGAGGACGAGCCGTTCAGATCGTCAATCCCGTTCCACGGAAAGAAAGTGGGAAGGAATGAGGCCTGCTCTTGTGGGTCTGGGCGGAAGTACAAGCGCTGCTGTGGGGCAAACTAAAGAGCGTTTGTCCGCACCCCCCACCGCATCGACGGGTGTCAGCACAAATACGCGCCACTCCTCCTCGGTTCAGGTCCGGTGGTGCGTCATTTTAAATCCTTATATGCCTCGCAAGGAGTTCGTGGATTTGTAGTCGATCGACATCGCAAGGTCGGGTGACCAGAATACCGGGTATCGTACCGATTTTTCGGCGATGCCCAAAGAAAGGATCGAAAAACTCAGCAAGAGGGGCGAACATTTAACTCGAGCGCTGATTGCCGAATATTCGCCCAAACTCGCTTGAAAAACCGATATAGATCTTTGACAGACGGCTACTTTCAGCGCCTTGAGAGCCCAAACACTTTAACCGCCTGTGGGCCGCACCATACTTTGCCGATAGCATTGCCTCGCCCCCATCCGCGTTCGCCACGGGGCAGATTTTAGAGACACTTCCTGTCAGGGATCGACTCCGGCTGGGGGCGGAATCGTATCATAAGCTCTCTTGATCACGATTTTGGCCACTTATATAGCCCAGCGGCTTTCGAGGTCAGTCCTTGAGCTGTCTTGCGACGGCGCTCACCCTGGCTTGACGGGTTACGCAAGTGCATCCTGACAATGGACAACCGCTATTGGCTAAAGCACCAGCAGGCTGACCAGTCCAAAGTATATGAAGAGGCTTGTCACATCTTGTATGATTGTGCAGATCGGTCCGCTTCCCATGGCAGGGTCGGACCCAAGTTTCTGAAAAACCCACGGCAGACCAAAGCCCACGACAGCTGACATCGCACCGCCAGCCAAGACCGACAAACCAACCGCGGTGGCCAGCAGTTGATCGCCAAAAACTCCCAACACAGCGCCAGCAGCCAAAACTCCGAGCGCAGCGCCTATTCCGATGCCGATAACCAGTTCGTCTCGCAGCAAGGGCAGGATTTGCACATCATCTCGTGCCAAACTTCGGACGCTCACTGAAACCGCTTGGGTTCCGATTGCGCCTGCGATGTAAACAAGCGCGGGTACGAAGAACGCCACGGCGACGTTGGCGGCGAGTGCATGCTCGAACCGCACCATCACCACCGTTATCAACGAGGATGCGACCAAGCCAAAGACCAGCCAAGGCAAACGGCGAGAAATGCGGTTCACAATACTGGCGTCCAGCGCTGCACTGGGGCCGTCGTCATGGGGCGTGATCCCAGCGATAAGTTGGAGATCCTCCATGTGCTCTTCACGCAGAATACGAAACAGAGCTTCAGGCGGCACCACGCCGATCAGCCTTTCATTGCCGTCGACGACCGGAACCGCGATCATGTTCAGCCGCATTGCCAGTGCAGCAATCTGTTCTTGATCCGCATCCAACCTCACGGCCTCATGCTCCGGCTCCATGATGTCACCGATCCGGACTTGGCCATCTGCGAAGAGATCATTAATCCGAACGATACCCTGCAAATGCCCGGAGGTATCGGTGACAAACACTGTATCCGCGCATTCAAAAACTGAGCCGCGCAACGCATCAATTACTTGTTCTACTGGCGTATCAATGTGAGCCCTTGGGATGCCCGTAAGCATGTGCTCCGCGGCGGTGTCGCGGATGGCTTCGGGGTTTGGGCGAGTATTGGCCATTTCGCAGCTCCGACTATGGCGCCGTGAAAGAGCAGCGCGAGACTTACCAGAAACGATGTCTTACAAACGCGCAAGGTCACGTCTTGCGGGAAAAGTCATTGGACGGCGAGTTTGCCAAGTTCAGGTTCTATAAATCTGAGACCTTCCAAGGTCTGCCAAGCGGATAAAGCCACTTATGACTGGACCATCCAGACGGCGACTGCGGCCAGCACTACACCAAACATCGTGTTTGGTTTTCGGGTGCTATCAGGGGGCTTAAAATACCCTGTAATTTTGTCACCAATCAATGCCCAGATTGAGAATGCTATCAGGTTGTTGACGGTGAATGCCGTGGTGACCAAAGAAACTGTACACACCCAGCCGGTTTCTGACTGACCGAGAAACAGCGAAATTCGCCGCCGTTCACGCTTCCGTCTATAATCGCTTTCATCAGGAACGCAGCCTCTCAAGTCGGACAATTTTCATGCCTAACCGTGCCGCTCGTCTTGGCGATTGGCGCGGCCATTGCGCGACATGAGGAGCCGCGTCCCTGTCCATTCGGAGACTGGTTCGAATTCGTCGGGGAGCACCACGATCCGTGAGCTGACCGAGCGCAATTCACGGATCGTGGTGTGTCTGGAAGAGCTTGAACGCGAGCAGAATTGCTCTGAATGCCGGTTTGAACTTTTCTACCGTTTCAGTTCCGTAGCCTTTTGATACGCGGCCGAACGAACCCAATTGGCCCGCGCGACATTGGGAAGTGACCCAGCAAGAGCGATGGCTCCCAAACAAGGGTCTGCCATCGACAGGGCGCGTCCCGCAAAATAGGCAAATGCGGGAAATTGGATTGGCCACCGCATTCTATTGTCGCTGGACATCTGGTCCGTAAGGTTCGCGTAAGGTTCGCGTGGTGAAGAAGGCAAAATTAACAGCGCGGACCGATCTCGATGACTTCCAGTTCTTCTATTCGAAAGCCTTTTTCCAGGCTGCGTTCGGCAACACCTGTCTCGCCAGTGGTCTTAACCATGCTGACGATTATTTTCGTCTTTTGCACCTATAATACCACGTTTTGGTCCATCGCAGCGGACGTATTCACGGGCCATCCGCTGTCACTGGCCGGATACATGTCCGCCCTATTTTTTCTGACCCTGTCGGCTTTCAGCTTCCTGGCATTCCCCTGGATTGTGAAGCCATTTCTGGGCTTCATCGTTCTCCTAAGCTCTGTGACATCATATTTTATGGACTCGCTGGGAGTGATCATTGACAGGGATGTGATCCAAAATGCGGCCGTGACTACGTTTACCGAGTCCAAGCATCTGATCACGCTTGGCTTTGTGACACATGTTGTGGTGTTTGGTATCTTGCCTGCAATTGTGCTCCTATCGGTCAAGATAAAGTCGCAAGGCAGGCTTAAGACCTTCGGAGTGCCCGTCCTCACTATATTGCTGAGCCTCAGTCTGTTCGCCGGTTTTTTAGTGGCGGACCTGAAGTCATACGCTTCTATCTTGCGGGAACGAAAAGATTTCATGAGCAGCTTCCAACCGGGGGCTCCCTTGGTCGGCGCGATCCGCTACGTCAAATTGATGTCGCGGACCGCCAATGTGACGGTCGCGCCTGTTGGTCAAGATGCGAAGAAGGGTGCCTCATACGTCATGGGCGGCAAACCGGTTCTTACAATCGTCGTCGCCGGGGAGACGGCGCGCGCGCAGAATTTCAGCCTGAACGGCTATGGTGTGGATACCAACCCCAAGCTGGCAATGCTGCCCATTATCAACTTTTCCGACGTCTCGTCCTGCGGAACGGCAACGGCTGTCTCCTTACCGTGCATGTTCTCAAAGTATGGCCGTGATGATTTTTCCTACGAGAAGGGCGTCTCGAATGAGAATCTCGTCGATGTTTTAGGCTACGCTGGGTTGCATGTTGAATGGTGGGACAACAACACCGGCGACAAGGGTATTTCGGATCGCGCTGTGTCGCTGTCATTTACTCACACGCAGAACGACGAGCTCTGTGCTGTCGGCGAATGCATGGACGGAATATTCATTCAGGCTCTCAAGGAATATGCACAGACGATTACAACAGATACCGTTCTAGTTCTGCACCATATCGGCAGCCATGGGCCGACGTATTACCTGCGATACCCGGAAGAGTTTGAACGCTTCACCCCAGCTTGTCGCACAGCGGAATTCAAAAATTGCACGCCAGAAGAGATCACCAATGCCTATGACAACACCATTGCCTATACCGACGAGATTCTGGCGCAGACGATTGAGTTCCTAAGAGCCGAGGGCCAGCTTACGACCGCGTTGCTTTATGTTTCGGATCATGGTGAGTCTCTTGGAGAGGCTGGTCTCTATCTCCACGGCGCACCATACTTTCTGGCACCTGAATTTCAGATCAAAGTACCGATGATCCTATGGATGTCAGACGGTTTCCAAGACAAGTTTTCAATCTCCAAAGACTGCCTTGCAGACAAGAAAAATGCCTCCCTTTCACACGACAATCTGTTCCACTCGCTGCTTGGCATGCTAGACATTAGAACCAATGTTCATAACGCTGATCTAGACATTTTTGCGACTTGTCGGACCGAGCAAAAGGTTGCCAGTAGATGAAGAAACCGGAGACCCATGTTCAACCGAAGCCCGATCGGATCACAGGAGCTGCCCATATTTTTGCGGCGGCAGGCTACTCCGTCTCAGGCGTCCGCAGGCTATGGCATGAAACAGCATTTCGGCATATCGTTTTTGCGTTGCCTGTTATCGTCGTTTTGTTCGCAGCAATTGGGGCCAGCTTTGCCGACTATTGTATTCTTCTGATCCTGTTCTTTTCACTGGTAGCGGTCGAAGCCCTGAACACCGCGATAGAATGTATCGTTGATCATCTGGCCCCCAACTGGGAAGAATTCGCCCGCGATGCGAAAGACCTGGGATCTCTCGCAACAATGTGCCTGCTAGGCGCAAATGCCGTGTTTATCGTATCGGTTCTTGTGCGAAGCCTGGCTCAAATCTGAAAGATAACTGATGAACATGCTCAAAATCGTTGCGGTTCCAATGCATAGGGAGGGCAGGAAATTCGTTGCAATCTTTGCCGTTGTTACCCTTGGCCTGGCATTGGTTTGGGAGCCGCTCTTCTGGCTCGGCGTCGGTGCAACAATCTGGTGCTACTATTTTTTCCGCGACCCCGTGCGCGTTATTCCCCAGCAGCCGGGCCTCGTTCTATCGCCGGCAGATGGCATTATTTCTCTCATCGAAGACATTATCCCGCCCGAAGACCTTGGGCTTGGCAACAAGCCGTTGCAAAGAGTTTCCGTCTTCATGAATGTCTTTAATTGCCATGTGAACCGCGCACCAATTTCGGGAAAGATCACTCAGGTCATTTATCACCACGGGAAATTCCTGAACGCTTCCCTTGATAAGGCAAGCGAGCACAATGAACGCAACAGCTTGGCCATCGAGGTCAGTGAAGGTGTGCAGATTGGTGTCGTACAGATCGCTGGCCTCGTTGCCCGACGCATTGTTTGCTTTGTGAAGCCAGGGGACACGGTGGACGTCGGCCACCGCTTTGGACTAATCCGTTTTGGCAGCCGTCTGGATGTCTATTTGCCCGTGGGTGTATCTCCACTTGTTGCTGTTGGGCAGACTGCAGTCGCTGGCGAGACAATTTTGGCAGACTTGTCAGACCCGCAACGACAGCGCGCCGGCACACAGGTATGACCCGCAAATCGCACATCAAGTTACGCCACATCGTTCCCAGCATTGTCACGGTGTTTGCAATCTGTGCCGGCATGACCTCGATAAGGATGAGTCTTGATGGCAACCTGGAGATGGGTCTCTACTTGATACTGCTCGCGGTGTTCCTCGATGCTGCTGATGGCAAGCTGGCACGTTTTCTGGACAGCGCCAGCCCGTTTGGTGCGGAACTCGATACACTCGCCGACTTTTTCAATTTTGGTATTGCTCCCGGCGTGTTGATTTACAACACGCTCTATATCGGTACGGAATATGCAAATCTGGGCTGGCTGGCGTCGCTTGTTTTGGGAGTCTGCTGTGCCTTGCGACTGGCACGGTTCAACCTGTCGGTCAAAAGCACCGAAGTGACACTAAAAAAGGAAGACTTTTTTGTGGGTGTCCCTGCACCGGCACTGGCAAGTCTCGCTTTAACGCCGGTTTTCATGGAGCTTTATGGCTGGGAAAATACCGATCTTCCAATTTTGCGAGCAGTTTACATTATCGCCGTAGGGCTTCTCGCTGTCAGTACGATACCAACATTCTCGATCAAACATGCCTCGATCAGACGGTCGCAACTGCCATTCGTCATCGTCGCTGCAGTCGTTTTGATCGTGTGCCTAATGGTCTATACTTGGCCGACGATGATCGCCGTTAATTTTCTCTACCTTGCCTCCATTCCGTTTTCCTTTTTTGCGCAACACAAACTGGCAAAGGAACACACGCACCCAAATGCGCATTCTGTTGATTGAAGATGAAGCCGCTCTTGCACGCCCGCTCATTGAGCATCTCGAAGCGGACTGTCACATCGTTGAATGGTTTGGCACTCTCGATGAAGCTGAAAGCGCGATTCACGTTCTGGAATATGACGTCGTCCTGCTGGACCTCTTCCTTCCCGATGGGGACGGGCTATCCTTTCTCACTTCGATAAGAGGCCAGCGCATCAGCACACCTGTGATAATCCTGACCGCCCGAGATAAAGTTTCGGATCGGATCAAAGGGTTAAACCTTGGGGCGGATGACTATATTCTAAAGCCATTCGATCTTGATGAGGTAAAAGCTCGAATTCACACAGTCTGTCGGCGTAGCGCGGACCAAAAATCCCAGATTATTTTCATTCGCGACCTCAGAATCTCGCTGGCGGAACACAGCGTTTCAAGGGACGATCAGGCCATTCGATTGACTGCCAAGGAATGGGGGATTCTTGAGACGCTGGTGCGCCGGCTATCAAAAATAGTGCCAAGGGAAAACCTGGAAGCGTCAATCTATGCTTACGGTGAGGAGGCCGAAAGCAATGCACTTGAGGCGCACATCAGCAGACTACGAGCAAAGCTAGGAAAAGGTCTGATCATAACGCACCGTGGCATGGGTTACGAGTTGGTAGCATGACCACTCGACGAAAGAGTCTGCTCGGCGCAATCCTCAAATCTCTTATTATTCCCGGCACCATCGCAATCTTGGCCGGTGTCTTCGTTGTCTACAGCCTAATGAAAAACGAATATGATGAGATTCTGGACATCGGCCTGACGAGCAAGGCCAATTTACTTCTCAAAATCGTGGAAACGGCGGCAGAAGCAAACAGCGCACCCAACACTTTAGACCTCTCGGCACTTCTTTCTTTTGAAGAAGAGGCAATCGGTCAAGACGAGCGTACGATCTATTGGCTTCTCGATGCCTCAGGCAATGTTATGGACCGGTCGCCACTTGCGGAGGCAGAGTTGATGCCAGAGCCCTCACAAGTGGGTCTGAGTACACTGAATGGCTACAGGATTGTAGTGCTGAGAGCCGATCACGACCTCGGGATGACTGTCATAGTCGCGGAACCCATGCACGAGCGCAACGAAGCCATTCGTGATGTTGTGCTGGGCGTTCTCGTTGGCTTTTTACTTTTGGGGCTGCTCTTTGCCGCTGCTGCATTCTTTGCCGTTCGGCGGTCAGTCCACATAATCGCAGCTCTCAGCGATAACATTGCCGACAAGAACGAGCATAATCTGTCCTCGATTGATCGTAACAACTCCTTTGCTGAATTTGAGCCCGCAATCGAAACGCTCGACAAGCTATTGCAGCGTCTCGACACTGCGCTTGAAGCCGAGCGTGCGTTTGCAACCAATGCGGCGCACGAACTGCGCACTCCGGTCGCTATCTGCCTTGCACAGGTACAGCGCCTTAAAGCGATGTCGCATGATCCTGCAACGTCGAACAATGTCCATGAAATCGAGTTGGGCCTCAAGCGCCTGGTGCGACTGGTAGAGCGACTGCTGCAAATGTCTCGTGCTCAGTCAGGTTTAGGAAGCATAGCGATCGAGACAGATAGCAATCAAGTGATTTCCTTGATGCTCAGAGAACTTCGCAATCGTGAACCCTCAGACAAAAAGCTCGTTTTGCAATATCCGACTGGCACTTGGCCAAGCCATGTTGATCCAGATGCTTTGGGGATCATCCTGAACAACCTTTTTGACAATATGCTGAAATACGCCTCGGGCGAATGGCCGAGTATGGTCGATGCCAGTCGGCCAGGTCGGGTAGTGATTTCAAATGATTGCGACCCTCTCGGGCCACATGACCTCGAATAAATCAAAAGACGCTTCGTGCGCAAAGCTTCGATATCCGCTGGATATGGTCTGGGACTGTCGATTGTTGAGGACCTGTGCAATCAGGCCGGATGCCAGTTCGAAATCTTTTCACCGCAATCAGAGAAATCGCGGGGTTTCACCGCAGTCCTGACTATTCCGTCGAAAAATAGGTAGATTTGGTTTAGAACTATTCACCTGCGTTTACAGCTCCTGCAATTCTTGGACCGCTTTGGGATTATTCTGCCGTCCCACATACCCGACAAGTGGTAATCCCCCATTTATGGAGGCTTTCGTAACTGGAACTAAGCAGCCATTTGGTGCTGGTTCAGTTTCATCGCGGGGGTAAACCCGCCGCAGCCGACCTTCTGCGACTCGGATGGCAATGAGGTGCTATTTCACGATCTGCGGTTTCCGTTTGCAGCAGGCGTGACACAAAAGGAAGTCGCTCCTTGCCTGAACGGGGCCAAAAATTTTCTTCCCGAGGGGCCGCGTTTCTGGAACTGGCTTGCTTTGCGCCGAACCCTCCGGCGCAAACAGGCGAGCGGCATTATGCTAGACTCACAGATGACAGGCAGCACGGTGCTGGGTTCTCTCGAACTGAAGGGCAAGTCCCTGCTGGTCACAGTAAATTCGGTTGCACGCGCGGCTAAGGTGGAAGCATTGGTGACCGCGGCCGCGGGCGAGCGCCTGAAGCGATCATTAACTACGATCCGCACTGTCGAACAGATGATGGCCGAAGAGCGCCCGGAGCTGCCGCGGGAGGGCGCTGACGAAATTCCATCTCAGTTCCCCCGGCAGATTACTCAAGACTATATGGACAAGCACTATCGCGAGACGCGCCGGTGGCCGCGTTGGGTGGCAAGTCGCCTCGCCAAGCGGTGCGCAGCGCGGTTGGTCGTAAGAAGGTGTTTGAGTGGCTAAAGCTCTTCGAGGACCGGAGCGCCCGACATGATGATTCCGGTATCGGCGAGTATGACTTCGGCTGGATGTGGACTGAACTCGGGCTGCAGGATCACAGGTCCTAGGACGCAGGCTAAAACGCTGCACAGTTGAGAAAACCGCTATGGTAGCGAAATGCTGCTTTTGGTTGTTCCGAATAGTTTGAGCAAAAGGTGCTCGGCTTTGCGCAGGCCTTCGTCCGTCAGGACGACAGAATGAGCTTTTCCGACTGGGTTGGAGATCAGTCCCTTTGAATGCAAGCGTCCCATTGCATCCCAATCGAAACCTTTCCAAGCTCGGTTTTCGGCATGGAGCGATAGGCTAAGCAAAGCCAATACAGCGTCGTCGATTTTACCTTCATCGAGATCCATCTCGCCAAAAAAGAGCAGCAAAACCACTTTGTCAACGTTTTGGAAAATGGCGCATCCCGCATGCTAAGGACCAAACGCACAAAAGACTGCTTCTGGCGGCAAGCGGCGGGATACGCTTTGCGAGATCGACGAGGTCCAACTCAACCGCTCACATTTTGCAGATGCAAGAGGTTCTGCGCGCCGGGACTTCGCATGATTGGACGACAAATGCCGAGATCGCATAGGGCGTTGTCACATTAACTCGACGGTCAGTTCAACGATGGGCAATTGCCGTTGAATGGGCAGAATATCCTAGGCACGCCACCGATTTCCATCTTCAATACTCCAACGGCCCGTCTGGCTCTGCTTTCGCTTTCCGCTGAGCTTTCGAGACGCCAGGCACATGCTTGACGAACGTGGCATTGGGGTCAGCTATGAAACGATCCATCGATGGGTTTTGCTGTTTGGACCGGCGATCACAACCAGGGTGCGATCCTGCAGGATGCGACCTTTGGGAGTCTAGCATCTTGAGGAGGTCTTCGTTCGCATTGATGGCAAGCGGACGTGCCTTTGGCGCGCTTTTGACGATGAAGGCGAGGTTCTTGAGGTGCTGGCGCGGTCGCGTCGAAACATGCGTGCAGCGCTTAAACGTATGCGGAAACTATTGAAGAAACAGAGCTACATTCCTGAAGATATTATCACGGATCAGCTGGGCTCATATTCAGCCGCCCTTCGGGACCTTGGTTTGGCTCACCCTCATGTTACCGGTAATCGACTGAACAATCGGACGGAAGGTTCGCATCCATTGCCCGGCAGTGGTTTGTTTGCAAAACTATGGGAGGGGGCCATCGCAATGACAAGAACGCCGAATGGGACGGTTCAAATCACCCGGATCAATACAGCGATTTCTGTCTGTTCACCACGCCATCTACACCCATTTCAATCTGCAACACCATCTGATCTCCCGCCGAACTCTCCATCAAACCCGCGCCATAGCACTCACTGAATGCTTCAAGATTGTGGCTGCGTGATCTTGGGGAGCGTCGGCATATTCGGTTCATCTGAGTTAACGTGACAAAGCGTTCGATGCGGCAAAAAGGGCAGCTTCACTGTCCCTGCAAAGACTGGGTCGCCTCCGTCTCACAGCACCCCTTAGAGTTCCCGCGGGAAATTTTAAATCACTGGATCGACGCCTAGTGTGCGCGCCAATTCGGTAAAACTGGCCGCAGTCAACGGATCAAGCACGATGCCGTTTTCGCGACGCTCAAGCGCCACGGCCCATTCGCGATCACCCGGCGCCATCACCTTTCTCCCGGGCCGGGAAGGAGAAGCGCGCAAAAGCTCCAGATACCGCGTTACTCCAGCCTGCACAATTTCAGCCCCGGCAAAAGCGCCGGGGTCAAGCGCGATAGCAAACGCCCCCATGCCGCGCGGCGTGCTGAAATCGGGCCCGCCCATGGCGGCGATGTCGGGCGATAGTTTCATCCCTGTCAGTACGGCCGAAAAAAGTTCTGCTACACCGCCCAGGCCCGCCCCCTTAAACCCGAACATGCTCCCCAAAGGCGCGAGCATATCCGCCACATGCGGATCTGTCGTGTCGGCGCCTGCGCTATTGGATGCCACACCTTCGGGCAATTGGGTGCCGGTGGAGCGGTACAGTTCCACCCGGTTATAAGGCACCGCACTGGTCGCCATATCTAAAAGCCAGGGGTTGCCCAGGGTAGGACAAGCGATGGACAAAGGGTTCGTGCCGTGAAAACGCTCGGCCCCGTCGTGCAGGCGTACGAAACTGTCACTGTTGCAGGTGACCAGGGCCAACATACCCCGCTGTGCCGCGCGCATCGCATAGGCGCCAGCCGGTCCAAAATGTGATGAATCTGTGATGCCCACGGCACCTACCCCCGCCTCGGCCGCCAAATCGCAGGCGTGATCTATCGCGGCATAGGTGGCGCGCGCGCCCTGGGCATTGTCACCGTGCAACATGCCGGAACCGGCCCGCGTGCGGGTGAATTGCAACCGCGGTGTCTTGTTCAACCGCCCCCCTTGCAGCGCCTTGGCGTAATGGCCCAAAAGGCGCACCCCGTGGCTGTCGACCCCGTGAATCGACCCATGCATCATCGATCTGGTACAATCGCGGGCAGTTTCGGTATCCGCTCCGACGCCGGTTAAAACGCCACGGCAGAATGTGGCCAAATCGTTGGCCTGAACAGGTTTCGTCATGTCTTTCCTAACGGTAGAGTAGGGTGGGCAGCCATATGGTGATGATCAGCACAGCCTGAGTGGTCAAACTTCAGTGTTAGTGCATGAGTGGCCTGGTTTCCATCGGGACGATGGATTCCGGAGACGGCACGTGATAGCCCAATTCACCGCGAGGTCGCTTGGTATTGTAGTGTTTCGAAACTATCGAAAGTACTTCGTCAGTTCTGTCGACGTTTGTCGGCAATCCAACGTCCATACATGATAATCTTCGTGTCCTACCCACAAATTGGAAAGTCATCGCCTTGCGGTGATTTTACGTTCGATTTCCGCTTTCGCTTCGCACTGTGGAAAATCTGCTGCACGGGCGCGGTATCGACATTAGCCACGAGACGGCCCGTTTTGATGGAATATAATTGACCCGGTTTTTGCGGTAGAGATCCGTAGAACTTGGGTCAGTCGAATGCGCGCGTACACTATCTGTGGCGGGCGGTAGATTACGAGGACTAGACTGGTTCGCATTCGTCTGACAGCACCGCCAGGACTTTTGCGAACTTTCATAAAGACGGAAACATTCGGCTCAGTCTGCAGGCTATCTAACCGCGAACGCCCACATAGATCGCATACAGAGATTTCGTGGCCGTGATAAATAAACGGTTTCGTTTGGGGCCGCCAAAGCACAGATTTGCAACCACCTCGGGCACTGGAATTTCGCCCAAAAGCGTGCCGCTGTAGTCATAGCAGCTAACGCCGCGCCCAGTGCTGGTCCATAGATTGTCTTGCGTATCGACGCGAAATCCGTCGGATAGGCCATGCTCGATCTCGGCAAAGACGGCGCCGCCTTGCAGGCGGTTATCCGAGACATCGAAGACCCGAATATGGTGCGATCCGTTTGGGTCATGGCTTAGACCTGTGTCGGATATATAAAGACGGCTTTCATCGCGGGAAAAGGCTAACCCGTTGGGTTTGTCGAAATCCCTCGCAACGGGCACTGGTTCACCGTCTCCATCCGGATCGACGCGATACACAAAACATCCTGCTTGTTCTTGATCGGCCATCTTACCTTCGTAATCGCTTAGAATTCCGTAGGGAGGATCGGTAAACCAGATTGATCCGTCCGACTTGACCACTACGTCGTTGGGAGAGTTGAGCCGCTTGCCGTCGTGCCGATCGGCAATCACGGTCACCGACCCGTCGTGCTCGCGCCGTGTCACGCGACGGGTCAGATGTTCGCAGGAAATGAGCCGCCCGTTTTGATCGACCGTGTGGCCATTGCAATTGTTGGCGTCCTTGTCGAAAACGCGGACGCCCATGCCCTCGGCCCATTGGTAGACTTTGTTGTTGGGAATGTCAGACCAAAGCAGATACTCACCCTGGGCAAAATATGCTGGGCCTTCGGTCCAAAGCATTCCATCAGCAAGCCTTTCCAATTCTGCGTTTGGCAAGATCATGTTGCGAAATCTTGGATCATAGACAATTGGAGCTTCAGGCATCTTAATTCTCTGATTGTTGTTTTGAGACGCTAACGTGGCGGGGCAGGGAAAAACAGTGTCCGATGGCATTCTTTACAGTCGGTTCGGCGCAGCCTGATATGCGGTGATCCGCAGGTCTTTGTGCACGAACATGCATTTCACAACCCAATGCCAAGCTTGGCGCAAGAGACGCAATACCCTAGATTTCCTGTGGGAGGTGACCGAATGGACGATTGTGACGACATCAAACTTGAGCATTATCTGGCAATTTCGCGTGCTATCGGCGGAGAACTTGACTTCCAGAAGGTTCTGAATCGGATCGCTGGGGCAGTGAAGTCGAAGCTGATTGACTATGACCACATGGATGTGGCCGTCGTCCTGCCGAGTGACAAGTCCATGCATGTTGCCATCGAAACCGGTGTTAAGACCATCTGGGGCATAGATGGAAAAAAGCAGGAAAACGCCCTTTCCCCCATTCGTCAAATTCTGAGTGGCGAGGTGGACTTGCAGACAACCAATGACGCATGGGAAGACGCCAGGTTTCATTTCGATGGTGCAATTGATGCACCTATCTTTGAGGCCAACTTGCGTAGCCGGATACATGTTTCGTTGAATGTTCATGGCGAGTTATTGGGTGCACTTAACATCTCGGCGCACATGAAAAATGCGTACGGTGATCGTGAAGTTGAGATTGCCAGAAATATTGCGGATCTAATTTCACCCTACATTTACGCGCTCATAAAGGGCGAGCAGGCGCAGGCGTCGGCTTCGGCCGAAGGCGCCGCACGTGGTCGAGAGCAATCATTGCGGATCGGGGCGCAGAAACTTACAGATGCGATGGAGGCTGAACGTCAACGGCTGGGTATGGAACTACACGATCAGACGCTTGCCGATCTGTCCTCGATTTATCGACGGGTAAAACGGTTGGCGGACGATGTGCGACCTGAAGTACGCGAACTGCACAATCTGTCCGACACGATTTCGCGCTGCACCACGGAACTGCGCGGGATTATCGAAAATGCCAAACCTGGAGTTCTTGACCTGTTCGGGCTAACACAGGCGATTGAGGCACAACTTAAACGCTCGACCCAAGGCGTGGATCGCGAGATATCGACGTCTGTTGTCGACACAACGAGTGATGTGTTGGATCACGGCGCTTATCGCATCAGGTTGGCGGTTTTTCGAATTATCCAAGAGGCCGTTACGAATGCGGTCAAGCATTCAGGCTGTACGGCGATCAGCGTTCGCCTGTCGCAAACTTCCGACCATATTCGGATCGAAGTTGCCAACGATGGGAGCAAGCCGACTGAAGGTTGGAGGCGTTCAACCGGAGGCGTGAATAACATACGTGTGCGCGCTGCGTTGATCGGAGCGGAAGTCTCGTTTGAGCGAGGCGACGGCAGTAAAACCATCTTGAGTGTTCCTTTGGATGTGTTGAACAGCCAGATTTCCGACGAGGAATTCAGCGGTGTGCCGTCTGCTGTGTTCCGCCGTGCTGTTGCGGTCCCAGAAAGCGAGTTGCCCCGGTTGGAGAACACGGAATGAACATCTTAATTGCCGAGGACGACCCGTTCCATCGCTCGTTTCTGTCCAACACTGTGCGGAATGCATTGCCCAGTTGCGAGACCCTTTACGAAGCGGTGGATGGAAAGGAAGCAATTGATATCGTTTTAAAAAAGGAAATAGACGGCGTTGTGATGGATTTGCAAATGCCAGTTTTCAGCGGCATCGCGGCGGCCTCGACCATTTGGGCCAAGCGGCCCGATATGCGGATATTGTTTTGGTCGAACTATTCCGACGAAGCCTACGTTCGAGGGATTTCCAGAATTGTGCCGAAAGAGGCAGTTTATGGATATCTGCTCAAGACTGCGTCTGAGCATCGTCTTGGTCTAGCGGTGCTGGGCGTGTTTCAGGAAGATCAGTGTATTATCGACCGTGAAATCAGGGGCGTCCAGCAACGCACAGAAGATATCCACGAAGGTTTGTCCAACACCGAATTCGAGGTTTTGATGGATATCGCTCTGGGTATGACGGACAAATCGATTGCCGCACGACGCGGGATTTCCACCCGCTCCGTTCAAAGTCGGCTGAAGCAACTTTACGAGAAGCTAGGTATCGAGCACGTAGCGAGCCAGGACAACATTGGGCCAGCGTTCAATTCCAGGACGCGCTCTGTCGCAATCGCTCTTTCACGTGGATTGTTGAATCTTGAAGGCATGTCGATTGCCGAGGGTCAGTTGAAGCTGTGGTTGAGCGAAAACGATGAACATCGTCCGAATTGAGTGTGGCTTTTGCGGATACCCGCACTGTCTGTTGTTGAGACACGCAGTCGATCCCTCGCAGGCGCTGGTTCCGACAAGTTAACAAATCCATAGATTGTTCTGGAAGAGCTGAAAAAAGCTTCTCCGTTTTGGACAAACGAAGTGGTCGTCGCTAAAATAAGACGATGAATTTTGCATTGGGAGGAAGACATGAAACTTTCGACACTCGGGCTATTGTGCCTGTCGGCTGCAGTGGGAACACTTGCAACTTCTGTTACAGCCGTGGCCGATACATCAGACAAAAAAATCGCATTATCAAACAATTATGCGGGTAATTCCTGGCGGCAGGCGATGCTCACAAGTTGGGAAAAGAATGCCAGCGCCGCTGTTGCGGATGGCACAGTCGCCGCAGCCGACGCGTTTACGACGGCCGAAAATCAGGTGACCGAACAGGCGGCGCAAATTCAGAATCTGATTTTGCAAGGCTATGATGCCATCGTGATAAATGCAGCGTCACCCGAAGCTCTGAATGGTGCCGTGAAGGAGGCATGCGACGCTGGTGTCGTTGTGGTGTCTTTCGACGGTATTGTGACGGAGCCGTGCGCCTATCGTATTGCGGTCGACTTCCACAACATGGGTAAGGTTCAGGTTGAATACCTGGCCAGTCGCCTGGCAGACGGAGGCGATTTACTTGAAATCCGGGGTTTGGCGGGCGTTTTCGTTGATGATGAGATTTCGGGAGGCATCCATGAGGGTGTGGCTGAGAATGCGCAGTTCAAAATCCAGGGATCAGTTCACGGGGATTGGGCTCAGGATGTGTCCCAGCGGGCTGTCGCGGGTATTTTGCCAAGCCTGCCCGAGATCAAGGGCGTCGTAACCCAAGGTGGTGACGGGTATGGTGCTGCGCAGGCGTTTAAAGCTGCAGGGCGTCCGACACCAATTATCGTGATGGGCAACCGCCATGACGAACTGACCTGGTGGAAAGAGCAGAAAGACGCAAACGGGTACGAGACAATGTCTGTTTCTATCGCGCCCGGCGTCTCGACCCTTGCTTTCTGGGTGGCTCAGCAAGTGCTGGACGGTGCGACTGTTCCGCAGGACTTGTCGGTTCCGTTCCTGACAATTTCACAAGATACGCTCGAAGAAAATCTGGCGAACACCCAAGTTGGCGGTGTCGCCAATGTCGAGTATTCTTTGGAAGATTCACTCGCGGTCATTTCAGACAACTGATCGTCCCGGTGCAGCGAGTTGCATGGCGTTTTAAAGAGAGTCCAAAACATGCAAAGCGCGGCACCACTGGTAAAAATGAGCGGCGTCGAAAAGAATTTCGGCGCTGCTCGCGCGCTCACTGGAGTCGATTTTGAGGTTAATCGCGGCTCTTGCGTGGGCCTGGTAGGCCATAACGGTGCC
>NZ_JBVCWP010000057.1:0-17449 GCF_057460485.1 Boseongicola sp. | reverse complement strand
GATGTTATCTTTGACGTCGAACACTTAACGCGCGTGCCGCTGCCCCAGCGAGCCATCAGACCCACCCTCGCCCCACAAAAAAGGCCCTCGCAATTTTCACTGCAAAGGCCCGTTTTAATTTACCAAAGGGCTTTAGACGTGATCGTCTTTGGCCAACGAGCCATCGCCATGCCCGGCCATACCGCCCGAAACCTCTTCGGTTGCTTCATCCGAAAGCTCTTCCGGCAACACGAGGTTCAAGACAATCGCAATAAACGCGGCTGGCAGAAGACCACTGGTCATCAGGATACGCATTGTATCCGGCAGGTACTGAACCGCCTTGGGATCAAGCTGCAGACCAAGACCAATGGACAAAGCAATCGCAAAGATCACCATGTTGCGACGGTTCCAGTTGACGTCCGAAAGCATCGAAATACCTGCAGCTACAACCATACCGAACATCACAATCACGCCACCGCCGAGCACCTCGATCGGAATTGTGCGAATGACGGAACCTACCTTTGGTATCAAACCACAAATGATCAGGAAAATCGCACCGATTGTCACGACATGGCGGCTCATAACGCCGGTCATCGCGATCAGGCCAACGTTCTGGCTGAACGACGTGTTCGGGAAGCCACCAAAGATGCCAGCAACAGCCGAGCCAATACCGTCGGCATAGGTTGCGCCTTCGATTTCCTTGTCGGTTGCTTCGCGCCCTGCACCGCCTTTTGTGATACCCGATACGTCGCCCACAGTTTCAACTGCCGACACAAAGGCCATAAGACAGAAACCGATGACTGCAGCAAAACTGAACTCGAACCCATACTTGAATGGCGTGGGAAGAGCGAAAGGAGCCGCGCGCGCCCAGCTTGTGCCGATGCCTTCAAAAGTCACCATGCCGACCATCAGCGCGTAAAGATAACCGACAAAAATACCGATCACAACGGCTGAGACAGACATCATCCCGCGGGCAAAGAACTTCAGGCCCAACGTGACAAAAACAACGATCAAAGCGGCCGACCAGTTAAGAAGGCTACCGTATTCCGGCTGATTGATGGCGGGAATGCCACCCGCCGAATACTGAATACCAACTTTGACCAGTGCCAGACCGATCATCGTCACAACCAGACCTGTCACAAGCGGCGGCAAAGCGAAACGGATGCGGCCGATCACTGAACCCAATGATGCGTGGAACAGACCACCAATCAAGATACCGCCAAACAACGCGGGAAGCGCCTCAACACCCTTGCCCGCAACAAGCGGGATCATGATCGGAATAAAGGCAAAGCTCGTCCCCTGAACGATTGGCAAACGCGCGCCAACGGGTCCAAAACCGATCGTCTGAAAAAGCGTCGCGATACCGGCAAACAGCATCGACATCTGGATAAGGTAGGTCATATCCGGGAAGCCTTGCGCTCCCGCATCCGATCCAAAGCCAAATCCGGCCGCACCTGAAATGATGATAGCAGGCGTAACATTCGAAACGAACATTGCCAAAACGTGCTGGATACCCAGCGGAATGGCACGGTGAAGCGCCGGAGTGTAGTTGGGATCGCGAAGTTGTTCCGGCGTCCCTATCGATACATCGGCCATGAGTTATTCTCCCTGATGCGATGATTGAGCCAGCCCCTCGCTGACGCATTCTTTGTCGGTTTCGATCACGTATGGCGTCTCGAACCAGTGTTCTTCCAAGTTATCGCCGTCACCAATTCGATCAATGACGGCGAATAGTCCGGGGTCGTAAAGCGGGGCCAAAACTCCATGCCACGTCCCTCGATGGTAGTTAATTCCTTGCCCTATCTGCGTTTGAAACGCCTGCGGACGGCCTGGTACGCCGCCTTCATCGCGGGCCACAATGACAAGAAAGGGGTGCGCGCTCATCGGAATAAACGCCTGACTTCCGTCCGGATGCCGCTCGACCATTTCAAGCCTCAAAGGGAGCGCGCGCGGTACGGCCTTAAACAGGCTGATACCCGCCCGACCATCAGTGAAGTCCAAAGCCGCACGATCATGAAATCTGCCGCAAAGCCCCTGGTTGATGATCTTGTCGGGCGATCCCGTCGCCTCGATCACATCACCAAACGGGGCAAATGCTTCGGCGGTCAGCCGCTGGACGCGGATAGGAACCCTCACACCGAAAACTTCTCAATAAGACGAAGCTCTGCGATGCGTTCGACCTGGCGGCAGGCGGCCGCGAACTCGGTGTCGCGGTCATTCTCGATCCGGGCCTCAAACGCCGCCATAATAGAGGCTTTCGTGTTGTCGCGCACCGCAATGATGAACGGAAACCCAAACCTCAAAACATAAGCGTCGTTTAACGTGGTAAATGTCGCCCGCTCATCGTCCGTCAGCGCATCAAGACCAACCGAAGCCTGCTCGGCAGTCGACTCCTCTGTCAGACGCTTGGCTTGCGCCAATTTGCCCGCAAGATCGGGGTGCGCTGTTAAAACACCGAGGCGCTTTTCCTCTGATGCGGTCCGAAACACCCGCGCTAGCGCACTGTGCACGCCGGTCGCAGTGTCATGTGTCGGACCCAACTCAAGATCAAACGCGCCATCCGCGATCCACGGCGAATGCTCAAAGATGCCGCCGAACTCGGCGACAAATTCGACCCGGGCCATTTTTGATGGCCGGACAATCCGGTTTGCCGGATGATGTGTCGCCCAATGTTGTGCAATCTCCAGTCGCGATGCAAACCACACACTCTCATGTGAGGATATGTAATCTAAAGCACGCTTCAACGCGGCCGTCCGACCGGGCCGCCCCGCAAGACGACAGTGAAGCCCGATCGACAACATCTTTGGCGAACCGTCTTCGCCCTCGCCGTAAAGAACGTCAAAGCTGTCTTTCAGGTAGGTCTCGAATTGATCGCCCGAGTTGAACCCCTGAGGCGTCGCAAACCGCATGTCGTTGCAATCAAGCGTATAAGGAACGATCAGCTGGTCGCGGCGACCAAACTCCGCCCAATACGGCAGATCATCTGCGTACGAATCCGCCACATAGGCAAATCCGCCCTCTTCTGCCGCCAGCCGCACCGTGTTTTCAGAACACCGGCCCGTATACCAACCATGCGGACGCTCGCCAACAACCTCAGTATGAAGCGCAATGGCCTCAAGCATATGTGCCCGCTCGTCAGCCTCACTGAAATCCTTGTATTCAATCCACTTCAACCCGTGGCTGGCAATCTCCCAACCTGAGGTTTTCATTGCGGCCACCTGATGCGGAGCCCGCGCCAATGCCGTGGCAACACCATAAACCGTGACCGGAAGGTCCTTCAGCATACGATGTAGACGCCAAAACCCGGCACGAGACCCGTACTCGTACATCGATTCCATATTCCAATGCCGCTGCCCCGGCCAAGCCGCGGCGCCAACGATCTCGCTCAGAAACGCCTCAGACGCTGCATCCCCGTGCAAGATGTTATTTTCGCCACCTTCTTCGTAGTTCACAACAATCTGCACAGCAATTTTAGCACCATTCGGCCAGTTCGCCGAAGGCACAGAATTCGCGTAGCCAGTCATATCGCGCGGGTATCGAGACACAGGTATCCCCCATCAAAGTTAAGACGTTCTATTCCAAAACAATGAATATGTTTTTCAACAAATTTTTGAAAGACTGTAGTCGTCACTATGGTTTGTGTGCAGGCTCACATATCGCGATGGTGGATCAAGCAACGCACGGAGCATCAAATGGCCGGTTATCTCACAACGCACGTCCTCGACACTTCAAACGGAAAGCCTGCCGAAGGGCTTCAGATCGATTTATACAGATTAGAAGACGAACGCCGCATTCACCTGCGCACGCTCAACACCAACAGCGATGGTCGAACCGATGAACAGATACTGCCTGCGGGCGAATTTGCCGTCGGGACCTACGAGCTCGTCTTTCACACCGGGGCCTATCTCGACAAAGTCGGCGTGCCAGACGAAAGCCCCAGGTTCCTCGATTTGATCCCCATCCGCTTTGGCATGTCAGAGGCGTCACATTACCACGTGCCACTTCTGCTCTCGCCATTCGGCTACGCGACCTACCGTGGCAGCTAAAGCTTTTCGTTGGCTTTTGAGATTTCGGCCCCGATACGTTCAACCATAAACTCCATAAATAGCCGCGCCTTGGGGTCTTGCCGTCGACGATGCGTAAAAAGGCAGGCCATCTGAACAGGCTCAGGCGGGGTTTTGGTCGCAACAGACATCAACCGCCCGTCGTTCAAATAATCGGCGACCTCGAAAATCGGTTTCATCGCGACGCCTTGACCAGATAGCGCCCAGTCTGTCAAAACATCGCCGTCGTCAGACTCGTAACGCCCCCAAACACGCAGACGCTTTGGGCCCTCCTCGGTGGTCACCCGCCACTGAAACTCCGGTGCGCCGGGAAACCTCAAGTTCAGACATTCGTGCTTATCTGCGACCAACGCGTCGCCGTCTTTCGGAAATCCGCGCGCCCTGACATAGCTCGGCGACGCACAGAAAACGCGCTGCACATCTGCGATCTTTCGGATGCGCAAATTGCTGTCTTCCGGCTGACCCAAAAAGAACGCAAGATCCAAGCCTTCCGTTGTCAGATCCACTTTGCGATCGGTAAGACGCAACCGCACATTGACTTCAGGATAGGCCTCAAGAAAAGCCGGAACATGCGGCGCAAGCAGTCGCCGCCCCACTCCAAGCGGAGCCGCCACAAAAAGCGAACCTTTGGGATTGTCAGTTATATTGACGACCCGAGCCTCGGCATTGTCAACCGATTCAAGAACTTCGCACGCGCCAGTGTAAAACGCCTTTCCCTGCTCAGTCGGCGTCAAACTGCGTGTCGTCCGCTGGAACAACCGCACGCTAAGATGCTCCTCCAACTGCGAAATCCGTGCTGACGTGACAGCAGGCGAGATCCTCAAATCACGACCAGCCGCCGACATGCTCCCCAGCTCGTAGACCCGGACAAATGTGCGGATATTCTCAAAGTATGACATTATTCGGCTTTTTTTGATGCTGTTTGGCTTTTACTGTTGATACCAGAGTAATCACGAGCCGACTAGTATGCTCGGATGCGCACCTTTGGAGACAAGCAATGTATGATTTTGCGGTGATGTGGGATTGGGTCGGTTTTGCCGTCCGTTGGCTGCACGTGATTACGGCAATCGCTTGGATTGGCTCGTCTTTCTACTTTGTCGCCCTTGATCTTGGGCTTAAGAAAGTGCCGCACCTGCCCGTTGGCGCGCATGGCGAAGAATGGCAAGTGCACGGTGGCGGCTTCTATCACATCCAGAAATACCTAGTGGCCCCCGAAAACATGCCGGAACATCTCGTCTGGTTCAAATGGGAAAGCTACGCCACATGGCTGTCCGGCGCTGCCCTTTTGATGATCGTGTATTGGGTCGGCGGAGAATTGTTCCTTCTCGATCCGACAAAAGCTGATCTCGCGCTTTGGCAAGGCGTCCTGATCTCGGCCGGGTCGCTCACCATCGGCTGGGTTTGCTACGATTTCCTGTGCAAATCCAAACTTGGTGAAACACCCACCACCTTGATGCTTCTTCTCTTCGTCATCCTTGTCGCCATGTCCTGGGGCTATAACGAGATTTTCACGGGACGCGCCGCACTGCTGCACCTTGGCGCGTTCACCGCAACCATCATGACCGCAAACGTTTTCTTCATCATCATGCCCAATCAGCGGATCGTGGTGAAAGACCTGCAGGAAGGCCGTACCCCGGACCCGAAGTACGGAAAAATCGCCAAACTGCGCTCGACGCACAATAATTACCTGACGCTACCTGTCGTTTTTTTGATGCTCTCCAACCACTACCCTCTCTCGTTTGCAACAGAATACAGCTGGATCATCGCAAGCCTCGTGTTCCTCACCGGCGTCACAATCCGACACTACTTCAACACGATGCACGCCACAGGCAAAGGCCCCCATTGGACCTGGGCAGTGACTGTCATCCTTTTCATCGTCATCGCGTGGCTCTCAACCGCTGGTATGCACGACACCTACGAGGAAGCCGACGCACGCGCTCTTACCCCGTATGAAGAGAAGTTCGCGTCTGCCGCCGGATATGACGCCGCCTACGACGCCGTCATCGGTAACTGCTCGATGTGTCACTCAAGAGAACCAGTCTGGGACGGCATTCGATGGGCCCCAAAAGGCGTTGCGCTCGAAACGAAAAGCGACGTCGCGCGCCATGCAAAGGCGATCTTCCTTCAGGCCGGCGTAAGTCACGCAATGCCGCCGCCCAATGCCTTCGAGATGGACGACGAAAGCCGCGGCGCAATTGTCGCGTGGTTCCGCGCCGCCGACTAGCCTGCAGACCACGAAGACAATCCTTTGAGAATGAATGTCTATCCTGTGATACCATCGCGTTGACCTCCGAATTGAGGCAGCGCAATTCCGCATGCCATCAACCCTGAGAAATGACACACTCTGGTGGCTGAGGGCGGCAATACCGCGGAGCGTTTCAATGCATGTGTTGCATCGACCGGCTAAAACCGCATGGCAAAGCCGACGTTCACTTTCGACCGGCGCTCACCGACGGGACGGGCGGAGATCGGACTTTTGCTGCGGGTGTGAAGCGATGGGGCCTTGTTCAGAGAGATGACATGGAGTTGGCAGCAAATTTACGGCACGAAATTGCTGGCTCAGGCAAGGCTGTCAACCTGGCCTGAGCTTCGCCTATGACGTCACAGCCTGAATTTTAAGACTTCGCTTTGGTGCGCCATCACTCAACACCTTTGAAACCTGTTCCAAGGACATTTGATGGGACACGATCCGCTCTATGCCGGGGCCGAAAGTCGCAATCATATCAAGTGCTTTGGGGATGTTATGGTTCAGGGAATGGGAGCCCGCAAGTGTCAGCTGGCGGCGGAAGACTTCGAATGGTGAGATTTCGATCCGAGCGTCTGACGGGCAGACGCCAAAGAACAACCCCTTGCCTCCGTTGGCGATGAAGTGGGCCAGTCTGCCTGCGACCGCAGACACGCCAGTGGCGTCAACTGCAAGGTCGACGCCTTGGTGCAATTTCTCAAGATCTGCAGAGCCAGAGGCCACCGCGCCAAAGCCGAAACTTTCAGCGAGCTCAAGCCGCGTGTCGTCAATGTCGGCAAACGCGATGTCGAGGATGCCGTGATTTTTGAGCGCGATCCCAATGAGCAGACCCATCGGACCAGCACCGAAGATCAGAGCGGTTTCCATCCAGGGCTCATGCACTGCCCCGACACCATTCAGCGCACAGCCCATGGGTTCAGCCAAAGCAGCGGTGGTGAACGTCAGGTCGCCTATTGGATGCAGCGAAGTGGCCTTGACGACGCTCAATTCGGCAAAGCCGCCGTTGCGGGTCACTCCGTTAGCGCCAAGCGTTTCGCACAAATGGGCCCAACCGCGGCGACAGGCCCGGCAGCTGCCGCATTCGATGTTTGGGTCGACGACCACGCGATCACCAATGGCCACTTCGGTCACACCTGGCCCCACGTCAGCAACGATGCCTGCGTATTCGTGGCCCGGGACTATGGGGAACGTCGAGGTGCCATAGTTGGCTTTCAGCACCTCAAAATCCGTATGGCAGATGCCACTGGCTTTGACTTGAATGATAACCTCGCCCGCACCCGCAACCGGATCAGGGAGGGATGCGAACACGACTTCGTTCCTTGCGGGATAGCTGATAGCTTTCAAATCCGGATCCTCTCGCAGTATGTAATCTCTAGACGTAGGTTTCCAGGGTCGCGGTCAGTCCATCAGCCCAGATCTTCCGCAACCAATCCTCGAACGCATCCGCAAAGCGGGGCTGCTCCGCCAGATCGCCGTAGATGTTCTTTTGTGCCAGCCAGGCGCCCGGGTCGGTTTTGGCGGCCTTGGCCACATTGCGTAGGTCGTCCCAGAAGGGATCGTTGGGTTCGATGGTCGAGCCATCCTCGCGTGTGCCTTCACACATGCGCGCCCAGATCGCTTCTACCAGGGCCAGCCCGTTGACCGAGGTGCCATCCGCCAGCCCCTCGCGCAGGATCGGCAGCAGGAATCCGGTGTGGCGGGACGAGCCGTCAAAGGCGACGCGGCGGGTGGTGTCGACGATTTTGGAGTTGGCGAACCGCGTGGCGATCAGGTCAACGTAATCGGCGGGTTCCATACCCGGTACTGGCTTGATGTGCGGTGCGATTTCCTCGATTTCGACCTTGCGAAACAGCGCATTGATCAACGGGTGGTCCATGCAGCCCGAGATGGTCTCGATCGACAAAACCTCGCCCGGATTGGCGATGACCTGATGGCCTGCGTTGAGGACGCGGATCTTCATCGTCTCGTAGTCGTGCACCAGATCTGTGAATGTCGCGCCAACCTTGTCCCAGTCAGGGCGTCCGGCGCAGAAATCATCCTCGATCACCCACTGGCGGAAATTCTCGTGCGTGACGGGCGCGTTGTCTTCGATCCCCAACTCGCGCACAAGTTTCAACTCGTTCGGTCCGGTGGCAGGGACGATGCTGTCGACCATCGAGTTGGGAAAGGTGCAGTTCGTGTCGATCCAGATAGCGAGGTCAGGATCGGACAGGCGAGCAAGCGACACGACCGTCTGGCGCAGGATCGCGCCATTGCCCTGCAGGTTGTCACAGCTTTGGCCAGTGAACGGCCCAGTGCCCGCGGCGCGGCGCTGGCGAAGTGCCTGGACCATCGCGCCAAAGGCGGTGCGGGGTGTATCAGGGTTGGCGGCGTCATGGATAATGTCTGGATGTTTCGCGTCAAAGCCCTTGCTCACCGGGTCGATGTAATAGCCGCCCTCGGTCACAGTCAGCGCCACGATCCGGATCGCCGGATCGGTCATGCGCGCGATCAGCGGGCCGTTGCCTTCAGCGATCTCGACATAGTCGACCATCGAGCCGATGACTTCGGCCGAGATGCCCTCGGGCGACAACTCGATCAGCGTGGTCAGGCAGTCCTGTGCGAGCAAGCGCTCGCGCTGTGCTGCGTCGAAGGCCCTGACGCCTGCGCCGATGATGGCCCAGTCATGCGCCCTTCCCTGTTGCATAAGCCGGTGCAGATACCAGGCCTGATGCGCGCGGTGGAAGTTGCCCAGACCGATATGAACGATACCCGCTGTCAGGGCGGATCGGTCATAACTCGGGCGCGCTATTCCATCTGGCAATTTTTGCAAAGTGGTATTGGACAGCTTCATCTCAGCTCATCCAGTTGCCGCCGTCGACGTTCAGCGTCTGGGCGGTGATGTAACGTGCGTCGTCTGAGGCAAGGAAGACACAAGGGTCCGCCACGTCTGCAGGGGCGCCCATGCGCCCCAAAGGCACCGCTTCGCCGACTTCGCGTTTCTTCTGACCCTTCGGCTTATTCTCATATTCTGCGAACTGGGCGTCCACGACATCCCACATTGGCGTGTCGATAACGCCGGGGGCGACGGCGTTAACGCGGATGTTATCGCCTGCAAGTTCCAGTGCCATCGACTGGGTTATCGAGATGACTGCCGCCTTCGTCGAGCAGTAGAGCATGACATTTGCCTCACCGCGCCGTCCGGCTTGCGACGAGAAGTTGATGATCGCACCACCACCGCGCTTTTTCATGCTGGGCACGACGGCCTGAATGGCAAAGATCGTGCCGCCGACGTTCACATCGTACTGGCGGCGGTAATCGGCGTGCGTGACCTTGTCGATCGAGGCCATGTTGAAGATTCCGGCGTTGTTGACGAGGATATCTATGCCGCCCCACTCCGCTTCCACTGCGGCCACGCCACGGGTGATCGAGTCAAGGTCGGTGACGTTCATCTTTACAGCCATGCCCTGTGCCCCAAGAGCCTCTGCGGTGGCCTTGGCGTCGTCTTCCAACAGGTCCGCCACGGCGACATTCGCGCCTGCGGCGGCGTAAGCTTCACAGATGGCGCGCCCAATGCCCCGGGCGCCGCCGGTGATCAGTGCCACTTTCCCTTCGAGCCGCTTCATTCGATACGAAGTCCTTTGTCGTCGAACTTGTGAATGAGGGCCGGATCGGGCGTCAGATAGATTGTATCGCCATGGCCCATGGCGACGTCGCCGGTCGCGCGCACGGTAAGGGGTTCGGCAAAGCCATCGACATTGACATGGAAGAAGGTATCGCTGCCCAAGCGTTCGGACACGCCAACGGTGCCCTTCCAATCGCCAGTCGTGTCAGAAACGGCGATATGTTCGGGCCGGATGCCGATTGTCGTGGCGTTATGCTTGGCGGCCTCGGGACCTTCCATCTGGTTCATTTTTGGCGAACCGATAAAGCCACCGACGAACTTGTTGCGGGGGGTACGGTACAGTTCGAGCGGGCTTCCGACCTGTTCGATCACACCTGCCTGCAATACAACTATCTTGTTAGCCATTGTCATCGCTTCAACCTGGTCGTGGGTGACGTAGACCATTGTGGTATCAAGCTTTTTGTGAAGCTCGCTGATTTCCATCCGCATGCCTACTCGAAGGGCTGCGTCGAGGTTGGACAAAGGTTCGTCAAACAGGAACGCCGCTGGTTCGCGTACAATAGCGCGTCCGATGGCCACGCGTTGACGCTGTCCACCGGAAAGTTGCCCAGGTCGACGATCCAGATAGTCCGTCAGGTTCAGCGCCTTGGCAGCAGAAGCAATACGCTTGTCCTGTTCTTCCTGGCTCATCTTCGCCATCTTCATTGGAAAGGCGATGTTTTTGCGGACCGACATATGTGGGTACAAAGCATAGCTTTGGAACACCATCGCAAGGCGGCGCTTGGCAGGGGGCAGGCCGGTTGCATCTTCACCGTCGATTTCAATCGTGCCGGACGTTGTGTCTTCCAGTCCGGCGATCAGGCGCAGCAACGTGGACTTGCCGCAGCCCGAGGGGCCGACGAAAACCACGAACTCGCCGTCGTTGATCTCAAGATCCAAAGGCGGGATGACTTCGACGTCGCCAAATTTCTTTTGCACCTGCTTAAGCTGTATGCGTCCCATAGTCTTATTCCTTACTTTACAGCACCGAAGGTGAGACCCCGGACAAGTTGTTTCTGGCTGAACCAGCCCATGATGAGGATCGGCGCGATGGCCATGATTGAGGCCGCGCTAAGTTTCGCGTAAAACAGGCCTTCCGGACTTGAATAACTGGCGATGAAAGCGGTCAAAGGGGCCGCTTTGGCCGCAGTTAGATTGAGCGTCCAGAAGGCTTCGTTCCAAGCTAGAATAATGTTGAGCAACACGGTTGACGCGATTCCAGGGATAGCCATCGGCGTCAGAACATAGATTATCTCGTCACGAAGCGTGGCGCCATCCATCCGCGCCGCTTCAAGGATTTCAACAGGGATTTCCTTAAAGTAGGTATAAAGCATCCAGACGATGATCGGCAGGTTGATCATCATCAAAACGAACACCAGCATCGCACGGTTATCTAGAATGTCGAACTGAATGCAAATCAGATAAATCGGGATCAACACGCCCACGGGTGGCAGCATCTTGGTCGACAGCATCCACATCAACACGTTTTTGGTTTGCTTGGCCGGCACAAAGGCCATCGACCAGGCGGCGGGTACGGCGACCAGCAACCCCAAGACTGTGGAACCTACCGAAATGATAACCGAGTTCATGAAGAACTTGAAGTAATCCGACCTTGCGTTGACCTCAAGATAGCCGTTCACGGACCATCCTGAGTTAAACAGAACCTCCAGCGGCGCGCGGACCGCGTCCTCTTCCGTCTTAAATGACAGGATCAGGATCCAAAGGATCGGAAAGAACATCATCAAGCCAAGGGTTCCGGCGATTGCCGTATTCGCGACCTTTTTTTGGTTTGAGACTGCGCGGGCCATATCGTCTCTCCTTTAGGCGTCGAGGTTTTTGCCGATCATCCGCATCAGGAAGATCGCAACAATGTTGGCAAGGATGATGGCAACGACACCACCGGCACTGCCCAAGCCCACATCGAATTGCAGCAGGGAAGATACATAGACAAGGTACGTCAGGTTCGTCGTCGCAGTCCCCGGGCCCCCATTTGTGGTCACAAGAATTTCAGCGAAGATCGACAACAAGAAAATCGTCTGGATCAGGATCACAACCGTGATCGCCCGCGCCATATGCGGCAGGATCAGATGCCAGAACTGGTTGATCCAGCTGGCGCCATCCATTTCAGCGGCTTCCATTTGTTCTTGGTCCAGCGATTGCAGCGCAGTCAGCAGGATCAGGGTCGCAAACGGCAGCCACATCCACGAGACAATGAAGATGATCGATATGAGCGGAATTTGACCAAAGAAATCGATCGGCTGAAATCCAAACGTTTTGGCTATAGCCGCAAAGATGCCGTTCACGGGATTCATGAACATGTTCTTCCAAACAAGGCCAGAAACGGTTGGCATGACGAAGAACGGGGCAATGACCATTATGCGAATAAGGCCAGTGCCAAACATCGGACGGTCCAGCAGCAACGCGAAACAAATTCCGCCAATCGTGGTGATTGTCAGCACGCCCCCCACAAGGAAAAGCGTGTTGAACATCGCCGCGCTAAAGCTCGGGTCAGTGAAGAACCAATAGTAGTTTTCCAACCCGACGAACGGGGTCGAGCCCGGCTGTAGCAGATTGTAGCGTAGGAACGAGAAGTAGAGCGTCATCACAAGCGGGATGATCATCCAACCCAAAAGCAGAATGACTGCGGGCGAAATCATTAGTCGTGCGGCTGTTCTGGATGCTTTTGTCGACACGCGCAATCTCCCCCTCGAAGATTAGCATATTGGCACTTGAAGAAAGACCAAGCCGATCTTTGCCGAAATACTAAGGTAGCGTTGGTAAAATGAAGTTTGGGCCGGGGCAACACGCCCCGACCCAAGTTCCAGGAAGGAACTTATTTAATGTAACCAGCGCGGGTCATTTCACGGACCGCGAAAGTTTGGCTGTTTGCCAGCGCTTCTTCGACGGTCGATTGACCAGCCAGAGCAGCGGCGACCTGCTGACCGACGTAGTTACCAATGCCTTGGAACTCTTCGATCGCAACGAACTGAACGCCTGTGTAAGGAACAGGAAGCAGTGTTGGGTCTGCAGGATCAACCGAAAGGATTGCGTCTACGACTGCCGGGGCAAAAGGAGCTGCCTCAACCCGACGCGCATCCTCTTCTACCGACTGACGTGTGCCGCTTGGAACAGCGACCCAGCCTTTGGATTCACCGACAGATGTGAAGTACTCTTTCGATGTAGCCCACTTCAGGAAGTCTTTAGCGGTGTCAGCTTTCTGAGAACTTGCTGGGATTGCCAGTGCCCAAGACCAGAACCATCCAGTTCCTTTGTCTGTGACTTCCATTGGTGCTTTGAAGAATTCAGTCGTGTCAGCTACGCTGGATGTGGCTGGGTTGCGAACGTCGCCAGCAGCGGATGTCGCGTCAACCCAAGTGGCGCACTTACCTTCTTTGAACAAAGCGCGGTTTTCGTTGTGGCCGTTTGCAGAAGCACCGGGAGGGCCCGAAGCAATCATCAGATCGACGTAGTAAGTGATCGCGTTGTTCCACTCAGCTGAATCAAGCTGTGGGTTCCACTCTTCATCGAACCAGCGCGCGCCAAAGGCGTTTGCAACTGTACCGACGAATGCCATGTTCTCACCCCAGCCAGCTTTACCGCGCTGGCATGTACCGTATACGCCATTGTCTGGATCGTGCAGCTTTGCCGCCATCTCTGCAAACTGTGTGTATGTGATCTGCTCAGTTGGCACTTCGATGCCAGCTGCTTCGAACAGGTCCGCACGATAGAATGTGAAAGATGTCTCAGAATACAGAGGCACTGCATAGAGGCTGCCGTCTGCAGACAGGCCGTTGCGGACCAGCTGGAAGATGTCTTCCAGATCGTAGTCGGCATCGTCAGCGAAATCGTCCAGCGGTGTCAGCCAGCCTTTGGCGCCCCAGATTGGTGTTTCATAAGCGCCGATGAACATTACGTCGAACGAGCCACCGCCCGTCGCGATGTCAGTCGTTGTGCGCTGACGAAGTACGTTTTCTTCGAGGACAACCCAATTGATCGTGTTGCCTGTTGCTTCTTCCCAAGCAGGAGCAAGCTCTTGCATGGTGATCATGTCGGCGTTGTTTACCGTCGCGATTGTGATTTCTTCGGCAATGACTGCGGTCGATGCGACCGACACAAGCGCCGTCGCGCCAAAAAGTGCGTTTTTCAGTTTCATCCAATTTCCTCCCTAGGTTTGCTGGATTGAAAATGTCTTAGAACACATCATCACACCAGTCAAATATTAATTTTACTCGCGTAAACATTTCTCCACTCGCAACGCTGGCTCATGCAGACGCCCTCAACACCAATCTTCCGTCGAACACAAACTCTGGACGATCAGTGATCGTGCTATTATTTTTGATAATCTCGAAGAGCGTTTCAACACTTTTTTCAGCGATGGCGTTGAAATCCTGAGCAACCGTCGTGAGCGGCGGGCAGGTAAACTGAGACCATGGATGGTCATCATGACCCGCAACACGCAACGCACAGCCAGGACCATGACCCACGCGCAGTCCTTTTTGATAAGCTGCCGCGAGAAGCCCAATGGCCAGTCGATCGTTAGAGCAAAGGATGGTCTCGGATGGCAGGGATCGAGTTGTGATCAGTCGCATACCCGCTTCAAGACCGATCCGCTCAAATTCCCAACCTGTTCCATCAGCGCGAAGTACCTGAGGGTCGTGGCCCAGGCGCTCCATAGCCTGAACATAAGCATCTCTTCTTTTGTTTGCGTTGGGATTAACCGGCGGCATTTCAAGGAAACAGGGCGGCTCACCTGTTCGACAAAGGTAGTCAACGATCAGACCTATACTCTGGGAATTGTTTGATCCCACAAAGGCCCTTCCAACATCCACGTTACTATCAAAAACGACGGTCGGTACTTCTTTGGTGAACTGCTGAACGACTTCGAAATCAGAGTGGCGACCAAGCGGGGCAATCAAAGCACCCGCAGGCCTGAGCGACTGCAATATCGCCAATGCATTGCTTTCCAGGCCTTTCTGACCATGGGCGCTGAAGACAACGGGCCAAAACCCCGCATCAATGCAACGTCGCTCGATTCTGCGCACGATCTCGGAAAAGAACGGGTCAGCCAGATAGGGTACGACGATGCCAATCGTCTTGGTCAGCTTGCGGTTCTGGTTGATCGCAAACATATTCGGACGATAATCAAACTTCTCCAGCGCGGCCTCAATTTTGACACGCGATGACTTTCGCACACTCTCGGCGTCATTGAAATATTTGGACAACGTCGGTCGTGAAATATCGCTGAGCTTCGCGAACTCATCCATATTCTTGATTCTGCGTCCAGTCATACGAACAGTCCTCGGCTCCCTATGCGATGTCATTCAATACCGCGATCATGCGCGCCAAGCAGAACACCCCAGCACTCCCTAAATCTTTACGCGCGCCATGTTTGAGATTGACAGTAGGCTCCAGCGATGACAATCGTCAACAGACAATCTGAGTGCGCTTCCGCTAGATATTGGCCAGCATGCCCTGCCGGCATTGCCAGCCTCAAGCGCAATAACCCTTGGGGTACTGATGACGAAAATAGCGACGGTTGGGGAAATCCTTGTCGAGTTTGTGTCGCATCGCCCAAACTGTGGCCTTCAACAAATCGGTGACTACTCGGGCCCCTACCCCAGCGGTGCTCCCGCTATCTTTCTTGACCAGGCCGCTCGGATGGGGGCGACGACAGAGATGATCGGTGGTGTCGGCGATGATGGCTTTGGCCGCGCAGTTTTGCAGCGTCTGTCCGAGGACGGCGTTGGTATTCGGGGTGTGACAACATCGTCCGGCCTCAGCACCGGCGTTGCCTTCGTTTCTTACTACGATGACGGCAGTCGCGATTTCATCTTTCACTTGACGAACACTGCAGCGGATCACTTCCAACTGCCCAAAAATATTCTGGATCCAGCGACCATCTATCTGCATGTCTCGGCGGCATCTCTTGGAAACGCAGCCATGCGCGAAATGATCATGTCCTCGGTACGTGAAATTGATGCCGCGGGTGGAAAGATTACCTGTGATCCCAACGCCCGTCCGGAACTGATGCGCGACGCTGCAGTGCGCGACTGCCTTGCAGAGGTCATGGACTGCGCCTTTTGTCTGATGCCCAGCACAAGCGACCTTGAGTTTCTGCTTCCAAACCTGTCCGAAGACGCCGCGATTGAGCATCTGTTGAAGGCTAAAGCCGAGGTGATCGTCATCAAACGCGGCGCAGGCGGGGCGACAGTTGTTGGCAACGGAGAACGGCTCGATTTTCCGGGGCACGCTGTCATAGAGGTCGATCCGACTGGTGCCGGTGACTGCTTCGGCGGAACATTTGTTTCGCTTTTGGCGCAAGGGGCATCGTTGCGGGATGCTGGCGTTCAGGCGAACGCGGCAGGTGCCATTGCGGTCACGCGGCGCGGACCAATGGAAGGAAATTCTGGCCCCGCCGAAATAGCGGCATTTTTGAATCGCGCCCGATCGAAGGAAGCGCCCGTATGATCGACGTTAAAGACCTTATAGCCAAGAACCGCGCCGGGCAGGCAGTTGGGCTGCCCTGTTTCTGTACCGCGAACGAATACGTCCTGCGGGCAGTGCTTTCTTATGCCGCAAAAACCGGGTTCCCGACCGTGATCGAAGCAACCTGCAACCAAGTCAATCAGGACGGCGGCTACACAGGCATGACCGCCGCCGACTTCATGTCCTGGCTGCGCGGCTTGGCAGATAGGGCTGGCGTTCCGATGGACCAGTTAATCCTGGGCGGCGATCACCTTGGGCCGAACCCATGGAAATCGGAACCCATTGACAGCGCGATGGGAAAAGCCCGCGAGCTGGTGAAACAATACGTCGAGGCCGGGTTCCAGAAGATTCACATCGATGCCAGCATGGCCTGCGGCGGAGAGCCGAACCCGACCTTTGAGCAGGTCGCCGAACGAGCTGCAGACCTTTGCGCCGTTTCCGAGGCGCATGCGCCCGAGCCGGAAAAGCTCATCTACATCATCGGCACCGAGGTCCCGATCCCGGGCGGCGAAACTGAAGAACCCGATGAGCTCGACGTCACATCGGTCGACAGGTTCAGGGCAACCATCCGAACTCACCGCGACGCCTTCGCCGCCCGTGGGCTAGAGGCTGCTTGGGCACGGATCGCGTCGATCGTCACCCAGCCCGGTGTCGATTTCGGGCACACCTCGATCTTTCCCTTCGTGCCGGAAAAGGCGCAGCCTCTCAGCGACGCGATTCTGACCGAGAACGCGTTGACTTTCGAGGCGCACTCAACGGATTACCAACCGACGGAGGCACTGGCGGCGCTGGTCAAGAGCCACTTCTTTTTTCTCAAAGTCGGCCCGGAACTGACGTTCCGCTTTCGCGAGGCTGTCTGGGCTCTGGCGGATATCGAAGCCCAAATCAAGCCTGCGCGACCATCGCGCATCCGGGAGGTCATTGAGGATCTCATGACCCAAAGCCCAGGCTACTGGAAGGATTACTACGGCGGCTCGGACGAGCAGATTGCGCAGCTCAGAACCTATAGTTACAGCGACCGCATCCGGTACT
>NZ_JBVCWP010000056.1:0-17460 GCF_057460485.1 Boseongicola sp. | reverse complement strand
TCGATCCCGCTCCAAACGAGCGCGATCGCGATCGCGACCGCGGAGGCCGAAATCGCGGTCGCCGCAACGATGGTGGCGACGGACAGAGCAAAGTTGTTGGTATGGGCGATCACATGCCAGGCTTCATCGCGATGAGTTTCGACGAACGCCGCACAGGCTGAAACAAGACCTAAGCGCCGGGCACGTGCGGCTCACAGTCACCGCCCCAATCGCAGCAACTAAAGCCAATCGGCGCCGCGCGTTCGCGCGGCCAGTGCCATAAGGTCTGCGATCGACAAAGCTCTCGCATCTATCATTATGATCTTGTGAGCAGCTTCCCGATTTTCCGCGATAACGGACATTCTGCTGCCAGCAGAGGCGCCGGAGTCAACAGGTGGCGGGAAGTCCTCCGCAAAAAGAGGCGTCGCCACTCACGCGCATGCTGTCAAAATATATCTCATCGTGGAATCTTAGCACAAACGTCCATTACCGCTGATTACGATTTGCGTTGTAGGGCGACGGATCCCTCAAAGCGCAAGCGCGTCGCTCGGCCGGAGGGAAATGTTGTTCGCAGCTATGGGGTTAGTGAGGGATTGTCGCAGAACTATCCGGGACGCGGGATATTCACCAAGCTCTGACGAGACCTGCTCCGAGAGAGGAATGCCTAAGAAGACAGTTTCGCCAAAATCGCATCAAGCGCCCCAAAATCATCAAACACCACGTCGTGCGGAATGTCTTCGATCGGGCTGACACGGATGCCGTGTGCGTAAATCACGAAGGGAACGCCGGCCCGCTGTGCGGTCTCGGCGTCCACTTCGCTGTCACCGACATAAATCCCAGTCTCTGATCCAAGCTTTTGAAAGCAATGAAACAAAGGCGCAGGATCAGGCTTCCGCTTGGGCAAGTCATCCCCCGCAACAACCACACCAAACACATTATCAAGCCCCGCCGCCTCAAGCGTCGGAACCAAGGGCGCGCGCGGCTTGTTGGTGCAAAGCCCGATCGGAACACCGGCCGCAAGAAGGCGATCCAACGCCTCCCGCGCGCCCGGGAAAAGCTTCGTATCCAACGCCGCCATTTTATAATGCGTAATGAAGCGCGGCATCAGCCGGTCGGCGTCCACCGGTTCGAACGCTGTTGCCGCAATAAGGCGCTGCATCAAAACCTGCTCGCCGCTGCCGACAAAGGTGTTCACCACCGACGTCTCCAAAAGCGGCTGCCCCTCTTCCGCCAGAAGAAGGTTCACCGCCTTTGTCACGTCCGGCAGACTGTCGATCAGGGTCCCGTCAAGGTCAAAGACAACCGGCAACATCACGCGCTCAAACGCGAAATCACGACAGTCACTTCTGGCTTCTTACCGATCTCATCTTGCGCCGACTTTCGCACGACTTGACGTAGCTCTTTCTCCAAAGCCTCGTCACTGGACATTGTCTTGCGCTTGGCGCGCCCAACGAGCTGCCCCAGATCTTGTTCCAGCACATCGACCAAAGCCGCCTTAGAACGCCCGGTTTCCGGTAAGCCCGATATCTCGACCCAAGGGTCGCCAAGCACGTCGTTGTCTTCCATGATAAGCGTCACAAGCACATGCCCGTTGATCGCCATCCGGATACGGTCCCGCACGACACCATCCATCGCACCGATCTGTACTGATCCATCTAGATAAGTCCGACCGGCTTCGACGAATTCGGCGACCTTCGGCGTCTTGCCTGTCAGATCTACCATCGTGCCGTTAGGCGCCACGATACTTGCAATCCCGTTAGAGACCGCCAGTTTGGCGTGTTCCCTCAAATGGCGATGTTCACCGTGCATCGGGATGACCATGTCGGGTTTAATCGTCTTGTGCATCTCATCAAGATCGGGCCGGTTCGCATGGCCCGACACGTGATAATGCCCCGAACTGTCGTCGACGACATCAACGCCTTTTTCGGAGAACGCATTGATAATCCGGCTCACGCCGCGCTCGTTTCCGGGAATGGTTTTAGAGGAAAACAGGAACAGATCGCCCTCCTTCACTTGAAGCCCAAGATACTTACCACGGCTTAGGCCTGCCGATGCAGCGCGCCGTTCGCCCTGACTGCCGGTCACTAGCAACATCAGATTTTCACGCGGAATGTCCGCTGCTTCTTCCGGGGTTACAACAGCAGGAAAATCCGTCAAAACGCCCGTTTCGACCGAGGCTTCAACCATTCGCTTCATCGACCGGCCCAAAAGACAGACCGAGCGGCCCGCCGCCTTGCCCGCTGCTGCAAGCGTCTTTACGCGTGCGACATTGGACGCAAAAGTGGTCGCCACAACCATGCCTTTCGCCTCGCTCACCAACTTGGTAATCTCGGGGCCAACGGTTACTTCAGATCGTCCGGGATTGGGTGAAAACACATTGGTCGAGTCGCACACAAGCGCCTTCACACCATCCTTGGCGATCTTGCGCCACATGTCAGGATCCCAGGCCTCACCAACCAAAGGCGTCTCATCCAACTTGAAGTCGCCCGTATGAACGACGCGCCCTACCGGCGTGTCGATCACCAGGGATGAACTTTCCGGGATCGAATGGCTGATCGGCGCAAAGCCCACACTGAAGGGTCCGACTTTAGTCGTGGTGGGCCAAGCCTCAACCACCTTGATTGCATTCTCGTCGCCGCCATGCTCTGACAATTTGCGCGCGGCGTGAAGCGCCGTAAATTTCCGCGCATAAATCGGGGCCCGCAGCCGGTGCCACAAATGCCCGATCGCGCCGACATGGTCTTCATGCGCATGTGTAATAAACACGCCTTCGATGCGGTCCGCACGGGCTTCAAGCCATTCGACGTCTGCGAATATGAGATCGACACCGGGCGAGCCCTCCATCTCGGGGAACGTCACCCCAAGGTCCACGACTATCAACCGCTCCTTGTCGGGCGCGCCCCATCCGTAGACATAGGCGTTCATTCCAATTTCGCCGGCACCGCCCAGAGGCAGATAAATCAGACGCTCGTTACTCATTGATTTTCCTTGTTAAAGCGATGAATTACGGTCAGCCCGTACATCGTCAAATCATCTTCGACAGAGTCGAAAAGCATATCACCTTTGGCAAATAGCGGTGCCAGACCGCCAGTCCCGATCACCTTCATGGGCGCGCCAAATTCGGCCTTGATGCGCGCGGTAATCCCCTCGATCAGGCCCGTATAGCCCCAAAAGACACCGGATTGAATGCATTCTACCGTATTGGTGCCAATCACTTTTTCGGGTTGCGTAATGTCCACATGCGGTAAGGCAGCGGCCCCCATTGCAAGCGCTTCAAGGCTAAGGTTCACACCGGGCGCAATTACGCCGCCGATATAGGCCCCATCGTCGGCCACAACATCGAAATTCGTCGCCGTCCCGAAGTCGACAACCACCGTATTGCCACCATGTCGGGCAAACGCGCCGGCCGCATTGGCAAGTCTGTCAGGCCCCGGGCGCACGCCCTCATCGACGCGGGACGGCACGGGCAGCAAACACTCGGGCTTTCCAACCACCAAGGGCCGGCAACCGAAATAGCGGTCACACAGAACACGTAGATTGAACACCACCCGCGGCACAGTCGACGAGATCACCACCTCGTCAATCGCCACGTCCTGCAGACCTACCGTCGCCATCAGTGTCGACAGCCAGACAAAATACTGATCCGCCGTGCGCTGATGCTCAGTCGACGCACGCCACGTCCCGATGAAGGCCGCGCCATCCCAGATGGAAAAGACCGTGTTGGTATTGCCAGTGTCGATACAGAGGAGCATTTCGGCGTCCCTCTCAGAAAAATACGTCAGCTGCCGGGATAGCAACCCGACCCTTTGGGGTCATAAGCACAAGATGCCCCGCCTCGTCCACCGTCTCAAAGATGCCCATAACTTCGCCTTTGGTTGTGCGCGCGGTGATAACCTCACCCAGACGCGCGGCACGGCCCAGCCATTTCTCGCGAATATGGCCAAAGCCAAACTCCTGAAATAGCCGCTCCTCGGTGGCGAAATTCGAAGCCAAAAGCGATAGGAACTCGTCCTGATCCGTCGCCGCACCGCCCTCGCCTGCAAGCGAAACGGGCGGAAAATCGGTGCGCCCTACATCGTCCGGTACGATCTTCAGATTGACGCCGATGCCCACTGATAGCCACTCGATCACACCGCCGCGCCCGGTGCTTTCCAGCAAAATCCCCGCCACCTTGCCGCCGTTCAACAGCACATCATTGGGCCATTTCAACGAAAGCGCGTCTCGGTTGACCTTCATCGCCAAAGCCTCGAACAAAGCATTCGCCGCCAAAAACGATCTAAGCGCCGCGCTTGCCGGATTGCCGCCGGGCTTCATCACAAAGGTCGCGGCGAAATTGCCGCGCGGGTTCGACCAGATTTTGCCCCGCCGCCCCCGTGCGGCCGTTTGGTGGCGCGCCATGATCCAGGTAGGACGATCCAAAGTCGAGGCCCGCCGTGCCGCTTCGGCCATGGTGCTGTCGACCTCATCCAAAACGATGCGGTCAGTCCCATCAGGCCAGGGCAAAGGCTCGCGAGTCACGCCGCCCACCCCATTCTTCTTGGTTGAAATACTCTGGGTATCTGGGGGCAGCGCCCCCAGCGGATCTCGCCAGAGGCGCGAAAAATTACTTTATTTGACAAGCGTTGCCGCCGCAGCTTCCGCAACCGCCTCGACCCCGAAGAGGTTGATCACCCCAAGGACCATGATCGCCGCGCTGACCACCAGAAACCCCGACAGGATCGGCGCAGACCCGGTATCCATTTCACTATCCTCGGACCCGAAATACATCAGGTATACGATGCGCAAATAATAGAACGCACCGATAACGGAGGCGATCACACCCGCAACCGCAAGCCATCCAAGGCCCGCTTCCACAGCCGCCAAAAGCACGTAGTACTTACCGAAAAAGCCAACCAAAGGCGGCACGCCTGCAAGGCTGAACAGCAAGATCAGCATCGCCAAGGCCTTCAGCGGATTACAGCGCGAATACTGCGATAAGGCCGAGATCTCCACCACCGGCGCGCCGTCTTTCTCCATCGAAAGGATGAAAGCAAAGGTGCCGATATTCATCGTGATGTAGATCGCCATATAGACAAGCATCGCCTGCACGCCAAACGCCGTGCCAGACGCCAAACCCATCAATGCAAAGCCCATGTGCGAGATCGACGAATAGGCCATCAGTCGCTTGATATTGGTCTGTCCAATCGCGGCAATGGCGCCCAGATACATCGAAGCCACCGACAGGAACGCCAGAATCTGCTGCCAATCCCCAACCATGCCGCCAAACGCATCGTGCAAAACCCGCGCGAATAAGCCCATCGCGGCCATCTTCGGCGCTGTGGCAAAGAACGCCGTAATCGGTGTCGGCGCGCCTTCGTAAACGTCCGGCGTCCACATATGGAAAGGGGCCGCCGAGACCTTGAATGCCAAACCAGCCGAAATAAACGCCAGACCGAAAAGCAGGCCCAAGGGCAAGTCGCCTTGCGCGGCTTCGATGATGCCAGAGAACAAAGTTGTGCCTGCAAATCCATAGGTCAGCGATGCGCCATACAGCAGCAAACCCGACGACAATGCGCCAAGGACGAAATACTTCAGGCCCGCTTCCGTCGACTTCACGCTGTCACGGCGCAAAGACGCAACCACATACAACGCCAGCGACTGAAGCTCGAGGCCCATATAAAGTGCGATCAAATCGCCCGCCGATACCATCATCATCATGCCAACTGTCGCAAGCGCAATCAGCAATGGATACTCAAAGCGCAGCAGCCCACGGCGCTGCATATACCCTTCGCTCATCAGTAATACCGCCGCCGTCGCCAACAGGATCGTCACCTTAGCAAAGCGCGCAAACCCGTCGTCGATGAACATTCCGCCAAAGGCAATCTCGCTCCCGGCACTCTGCACACCGATCCATGCGGCCAGCGCCACCATCAAAGCAGATGTTGCCCAAACCAGCATCGGCGCAGTTTTGTCTTTGCCGCCATAGGCGCCAACCATCAGGCCAGCCATCGCAAACAGCGACAGCACGATCTCGGGAAGAATTACAGAAAGATCACCGGGTTGCATCAGTTGCCCCCTCCGTTGGCCGCGACCATCGATTGCGCAGCATGATCCGCCAGCGCTGTTTCATAGCCACCCAAAAGGTTGGCGACAGACGGGCTGATAATATCGGTCACAAGGGCCGGATAGACCCCCAGAAGAATGGTCATCACGATCAACGGCGCAAATATCCAGCGCTCTCGCGTGGTCATGTCCGAGATGGATTTCAAACTCTCTTTGATGAGGTCCCCCATCACCACACGGCGATACAACCAAAGCGCATAGGCCGCCGACAAGATCACACCCGTGGTGGCCACTGCCGCAACCCATGTATTCGCCTGGAACATGCCCATCAAAGTCAGGAATTCGCCCACAAACCCGGAGGTTCCGGGCAGGCCCACATTCGCCATGGTGAACAGCATAAACACCAGGGCATAGGCCGGCATCCGGTTCACAAGACCGCCGTAAGCATCAATATCACGGGTATGCATCCGGTCGTATATCACGCCGACGCACAGGAACAACGCGCCCGAAATGAACCCGTGCGAGATCATCTGAAAGATCGCGCCATCAAGCCCCTGCTGGTTTGCCGCAAAAATACCCGCCGTCACAAAACCCATGTGAGCGACGGAAGAATAGGCTATCAGCTTCTTCATATCTTCCTGCATCAGCGCGACCAACGACGTGTAGACGATGGCAATCGCGCTCATCCACAATACGAAGTCTGACAGTAAATCCGAAGCCACCGGGAACATCGGCAAGCTGAACCTCAAGAAGCCATAGCCACCCATCTTTAACAGGATAGCCGCTAGAACGACCGAGCCGGCCGTCGGCGCCTGAACGTGCGCATCCGGCAACCATGTGTGGACCGGCCACATCGGCATCTTGACCGCGAAGGACGCGAAAAACGCCACCCAAAGCAGCGTCTGCAAGCCGCCGATTATGGTAAAGCCCCAGACCTCCAACACTTCGGACGAGAAGTTATGGCGCAGCAAAGCCACGATATCCGTGGTGCCTGCATCCACGTACATCGCGATCATCGCGACAAGCATCAGGACCGACCCGAAGAAGGTGTAGAGGAAGAACTTGAACGACGCATAAATCCGCTCTTTGCCGCCCCAAATGCCAATGATCAAGAACATCGGGATCAGACCACCTTCGAAGAACAGGTAGAACAGGACCAGGTCAAGCGCGCAGAACACGCCCAACATCAGCGTTTCCAGAACAAGGAATGCGATCATATATTCTTTGACACGATGTGTGACGTCCCAGCACGAAAGGATCACTAGCGGCATCAGGAAGGTTGTGAGCATCACAAACAGGATCGAAATCCCGTCCAAACCCATCTTGTAGGTAAGGCCCAAAATCCATTCGCTCTCTTCCACAAACTGGAAATCCGGGTTCGATGTGTCAAAGCCGGTGAGCAGGAACAGGGACGCCAGGAACGACGCACTTGTCGCCGCCAAAGCGAGCCACTTGGCATTGGCCCGTGCGGCCTCATCGTCGCCCCGCAGAAACAGCGCCATAATCGCGGCACCGATTAGCGGAATGAAGGTGACGATGGAAAGGAGGTTGTCGAAAAGCATTATTCACCTCCCCCCGACAGCGTCATCCAGCTGATCAGGAAGACAATTCCGATCACCATCCAGAACGCATAAGTAAAGATATATCCCGACTGCGCGCGCCCCGCGAGACGCGTGAAGAACGGCACAAGGCCCATCGCGATACCATTGAGGAAGCCGTCGATGACGACGCCGTCGCCCTTCTTCCAAAGCAACCGACCCAGCCACATGGCAGGCTTGATGAACAAAAAGTCGTAGATCTCGTCAACGTACCATTTGTTCAACAGGAACTGATACAAAATCTGCTGGTTTTCGGCCAAACGCCTGGGCCACTCGGGTCGGCGGATGTAGAACTGATAGGCCGTCAGGAACCCGATCAACATCGCAATGAACGGCGATACTTTGACCCACTTCGGCGCATGATGTGCATCGTCCAGAACGTTGTTTTCCGGGGCCATATAAATCGCGCCCTGCCCCGGAACCGGGGCCTCGCCGTGGTCGTCAACGACGTTGCTTTCTTCGGTGGTCTCGCCGGCGGCATAAGCCGCGCCAATCATCAGACCTGCCGCGACTGCATGCTCTTCTTCGGCAGCGATGCCAAAGAAGACTTCGACCTCGTGGTGGTCGCCAAAGAACGGCTCGTACCAGATCATGCCCGCAAAAATCGCCCCCAAGGACAAGACGCCCAAAGGCACTAGCATTGTATTCGGGCTGTCGTGCGCATGCTCATGGGTGTGTTTGTCGCCGCGTGGCTCGCCAAAGAAGGTGAGGAACATCAGGCGCCATGAATAGAAACTTGTGAACAGGGCCGCGATCACAAGCGCCCAGAAGGCGAACTGAGCCGCAGGCGCCGCGCCGGCCCATGCGCTTTCGATCACTGCGTCCTTTGACAGGAAGCCCGCAAAACCGATGTGCGTCAGCGGAATGCCAACTCCAGTGATCGCCAACGTGCCAATCATCATCGCCCAGAAGGTCTTTGGCATCTTGTGACGCAGACCGCCATAATTCCGCATATCCTGCTCGTGGTGCATCCCGTGGATCACCGAACCCGCCCCAAGGAACAGCAGCGCTTTAAAGAAAGCATGGGTCAGCAGGTGAAACATCGCGACCGAATAGACGCCGACGCCCGCGGCCACGAACATGTAGCCAAGCTGCGAACAGGTAGAATAGGCAATCACCCGTTTGATGTCGGTTTGCACAAGACCAACGGTCGCTGCAAAAAACGCCGTTACCGCTCCTATGATCACAATGAAATTTGTCGCAATCGGCGCAAATTCCATAAGGGGAGACATCCGACAGACAAGGAATACGCCCGCCGTCACCATGGTTGCGGCGTGGATCAGGGCCGACACAGGGGTCGGGCCTTCCATCGCGTCTGGCAGCCATGTGTGCAGGATGAACTGAGCCGATTTGCCCATCGCGCCGATAAACAGCAGCACGCAGATCAACTCGATCGCGTTCCACTCGGTCCAAAGAAAGTTGATCTTCGCGACGGCCAATTCAGGCGCGGCGGCAAAGATGTCATCGAACTTGATGCTGTCGACCATGAAGAAGATTGCAAAAATGCCCAAAGCAAAGCCGAAATCTCCGACCCGGTTCACCACAAACGCTTTGATCGCGGCGGCATTGGCAGACGGCTTGCGGAAATAAAATCCGATCAGAAGGTAGGACGCGAGACCTACGCCCTCCCAACCAAAGAACATCTGCACAAGGTTGTCTGCTGTCACCAGCATCAACATTGTGAAGGTAAAGAACGACAGATAAGCAAAGAAACGCGGACGATAGCTTTCCTTGGCGTCGTCGAAATTCTCGTCATGCGCCATGTAGCCAAAGCTATAAAGATGCACGAACGCCGACACCGTGGTGATCACAATCAGCATAATTGCCGTCAGACGATCCATCCGGATCGCCCAGTCAGCCGATAAGGACCCGCTTTCGATCCAGCGCATGATCTGAATTTGCTCGGTTTCGCCATTGAACGTCAGGAACACGATCCAAGACAGGAAGCAGGCCAGGAACAAGAACCCGGTGGCCGTCCACTGCGCCGCTTTCTCGCCGATGACCTTCCAGCCAAAGCCGCAGATCAACGCGCCAATAAGAGGAGAGAAAAGGATGATGGTTTCCATTGTCCCTTACCCCTTCATCACATTGACGTCTTCGACGTCAATCGTGCCGCGGTTGCGGAAGAAGCAGACAAGGATCGCAAGACCAATGGCAGCCTCGGCAGCGGCCACGGTCAGAACGAACAGCGTGAAAACCTGGCCAGTCAGATCGCCAAGATAGGCCGAAAAGGCGACAAGATTGATGTTCACCGCCAACAGCATCAATTCGATCGACATCAAAAGGATGATGACGTTCTTCCGGTTCAGGAAGATGCCAAAAATCCCGATGACGAACAGCGTCGCCGCAACCGTGAGATAATGTTCAAGTCCGATCATGCGTCTTTTCCGTCTTTCATCTCATCACGCCACAAGCGGTCCCGGCGATCATAGCGCGGGGGTCGCTTAGGGGTATTTCCGTCATCTCTGGGTCCTCAACGCGCGCACTTAACTCGCCCGCGCTTGGCCCCGTCGCAATCGTGCCCACCGCGAGAGGCGCGCAGGTCACAAGCCACAACGTGGCGCCAGAGCCACCAGTCGTCTGCTGCGTGGTCACCTCAATCGCGCCGTTGTCACGGCGAAAGGCGTTAATCAATGTGAAGGTGGTGTCTGTGCCGGGAATAGTGATCGTTGTTGGGTCGGTCGTTAAGGTCTTGCTTGCCGTGTCCTCGACAGCGCTTGCGACGTCAGCCACCGTATCTTCGGCGGCTTCAACCACGCCTTCTTCGACGTTCACAACGGCCTCTTCAACCGCCTCGACAGTCTCGGCCACAGTCTCTTCCTGCGTTTCGACAGCCTCGGTTGCTTGCGTAACCGCCTCTTCTGCCTCGTCGGCAATCTCTTCCATGGCCTCGGTCACCGGCGTGACCGCATCTTTAGCTGCCTCTTCGACCGCAGCGACCTCTTCCGTCACCGGCTCAACATCCGCTTCGACCTCGGGCAAAACCACCTCAGGGACCACAGCAGCCACGTCTTCACCCGACTGCCAGTTGAACCAGATCGCAGCCGCAAGCACCCCGGCCAGCGCCCAAATGGCAAACCGGAAAAGGTTGCGAAATGCCTGAAATATGCCGCCGCGTTTGGCCATGTCTTACAGTCCCTGCCCCGGTTTGACGTCCTTCAATTCCAAGGCTTTGTCCGGATCGCGGAACATCTGCTGCAGGATATCCTGCCGTTTGACGTCCCCCCGATGGCGGAGCGTCAAAACAATCGCCCCGATCATCGCCACCAGAAGGATCAAACCTGAAAGCTGGAACAAGAGGAAATACTGATCGTAAAGCACCAGACCCAAGGCTTGCGTGTTGTGCTCGCCACCGCCCGCAATCGCGTCAGGGACCGTTCCAATCTCAACGCCCTCGGCCGTTTTCCAGACGCCAAATGCAATCGCCAACTGCATCATCAACACAAGACCGATCATCAAAGACAACGGCAGATACTTCGTCATTTCCGCCTTCAGTTCTGCAAAATCCACGTCCAGCATCATCACAACGAACAAGAAAAGCACTGCGACCGCGCCGACGTAGACGATGATTAAAAGCATCGCCACGAATTCAGCGCCCAAAAGCACGAACAAGCCGGCGGCCGACAAAAATGAAAGGATCAGCCACAACACCGAATGCACCGGATTGCGCGAGATCACCGTGAACAAGCCCCCCGTCACACAAGACAATGAGAAAAGGTAAAAGGCAAAAACAGTCGCGGTCATGAGGCGCCTCCGTCTTCCATCACCGAACTGGCCAATTCCATCGCTTTGGTCATCGCAGGCACGCCGCCAAACACACCGACTAGCGCGATGGTTTCCGCTACTTCCTGCTTTGTGGCACCGGCCTCGATGGCGTGACGCACGGTCAGCCTGATCTGCGCCTCGGCCTGAGCGCCAAGGATCGTCAGCGCCCCCAAAGTCAGCAAAAGCTTGGTCTTGGCGTCCAGCCCCTCGGGGTTGTACGTATTGCCCATCATACCTTCCATGATGTCCTTCGGCATAGTTGGCCAAAGCGTCTCGAAGCCCTTGGGCGTGAAGGATTCCAAAGCGGGATTAAGCGATTTCGCCCAGTCCTGGCTCATTTTCATCATGGCATCGAAAGGGTTTTTTGGATCACTCATAGGTACGGCGCATCAATTTCAAGGTTGCGGGCAATCTCGGCTTCCCAGCGTTCGCCGTTGTCCAAAAGCTTGGCTTTGTCGTAGAAAAGCTCTTCGCGTGTCTCGGTCGAAAACTCGAAGTTCGGGCCCTCGACGATCGCATCCACGGGGCAGGCCTCCTGACAGAAACCGCAGTAGATGCATTTGGTCATGTCGATGTCATAGCGCGTCGTGCGGCGCGACCCGTCGTCGCGCGGTTCTGCATCAATCGTGATGGCTTGCGCGGGGCAGACCGCCTCGCAAAGTTTGCAGGCAATGCAGCGCTCTTCGCCGTTTGGATAACGGCGCAGCGCGTGTTCACCCCGAAAACGAGGGGACAAATACCCCTTTTCATGCGGGTAGTTGAGCGTCGCCTTGGGCGCAAAAAAGTATTTAAATCCAAGCCGGAAGCCATTCAGCATGTCCAGCAGCAGGAAGTATTTGCCCGCGCGGTTCCAGTCGATATGTGCCATCTCTTAACCCCCTATCGCCCAACGGGCATACGCCCCGCCGAAGAACCCAAACTTCGCCGCGAATGCGACCCACACGACCCACAAAAGCGAGAACGGCAGAAACACTTTCCAGCCCAAGCGCATCAGCTGGTCATAGCGGTAACGCGGTACAATTGCCTTCACCATCGCAAAGAGGAAGAAGAAGAACGCCATCTTCAACACCATCCACAAAGGCCCGTCCGGCAAGAAAGGCACCGGCGACAGCCAGCCTCCGAAGAACAACAGCGAGGTCAACGCGCACATCAGGAAAATGGCGATATACTCGCCAGCCATGAACAACAGGAACGGCGTGGACGAGTATTCCACCTGATAGCCCGCAACCAGTTCGCTTTCTGCTTCGGGCAGATCGAACGGCGGACGGTTTGTTTCGGCCAAAGCGCTGATAAAGAACAGGAAGACCATCGGGAAATGCGGCAGCCAATACCAGCTGAAGATGCCCCAGTTGCCGTCCTGTGCGCGCACAATATCACCGAAGTTCATCGAACCGGTCGTTAGAATAACACCGATGATGATGAGCCCCAGCGACACTTCGTAAGAAATCATCTGCGCAGCCGACCGCAAAGACCCAAGGAACGGATACTTCGAGTTCGACGCCCAACCGCCCATAATCACGCCGTATACTTCCAACGACGAAACCGCGAAGACGTACAAAATGGCGACGTTCAGATCGGCCAGAACCCATGTGTCGCTGAACGGAATAACGGCCCATGCAATCATCGCCAGAACGAAAGAAGCCATCGGCGCCATGATGAACACCGTGCGATCAGCACCGGCCGGGATCACGATCTCTTTCACCACGTATTTCAACGCATCGGCAACGGTCTGAAGCATGCCCCAAGGACCAACAACGTTCGGTCCGCGCCGCATCTGGACAGCCGCCCAGATTTTCCGGTCGCCATAGACGAGAAACAAAAGACTGATCATCACAAAACCGATGACCAAAAGCACCTGCGCCATGACGGTCACAAGGATGCCGAGAGGTGTGCTCAGAAACTCAGCCATTCGTCCCCAACTTTTTCGTTCCCATGGGCGTTTTTTCGCCCCATCTTATAAACAACGTCGTGTTAACAGCATCTCAGGTCAAAGGGCCAGACCCGAGCCGCCTTATTCTGCCGCCAGTTTCCCGGCTTTTCGCTCGCGCGCACCGGCCTGCAATTCGCCCATCAATGGAGCGGCCCGCAGGATCGGGTTTGTGAGGTAATGATCGACGATCACGCCGGCAAAGTCACCTGTACCTCCATTTGCGCCCTCCACAGGCGTCCATGCGTTTTTCGGCACCTGGTCGATGTCTTTCAGATGGGGCACAGCCTCGACCAACTTCGCGCGCAACTGCGCCAGCGAGTCGTATGGCAACGTCGCCCCCAACTCTGCCGACAAAGCCCGCAAAATCGCCCAGTTTTCCTTCGCCTCGCCCGGCGGGAACGAGGCCCGCAAAGCCAACTGCGGCCGCCCTTCGGTATTGACGAACAAACCGTTTTCCTCGGTCCAGGCGGCACATGGCAGGATGATATCCGCACGATGCGCACCCCGGTCGCCATGGCTTCCCTGATAGATAACAGTCGCGCCCTCGGCGATATCAACCTCGTCCGCGCCAAGATTGTAAACAACCTCTGCACCGTCCAACGCCGCTGAAATTCCGCCATCCGTCACCGCGCCCACGTCCATCGCACCAACGCGCGCCGCAGCCGTGTGCAGGATCAACAGCTTGGAATTGGCCGCTTCCGCCACCTTCATGGCATTGGCCAAAGCGCCTTCGTGCGCCAAAGCTGCTTGCCCCACAATCATCACACCGCGCAGGCCCTGCTTGTCGGAATGGTCTTGCTCCGCAAGCACCGCCAAGTCGCCCATGCCGGTACCGATGTGAGTGTAATCATACGTGAGATCGACCGCCTCGCCGACCAAAGCAACTTTCGCGCCCTTCGACCAGGCTTTGCGAATGCGTGCATTCAAAACCGGCGCTTCGCTGCGTGGGTTCGTGCCCACCAGCAATATCATTTCGGCAGTATCAATGTCTTCGATCAAAGCTGTGCCCGCGTAACCCGAGCGGTTTCCAGCCGGCAAAGCCGCGCCGTCCACACGACACTCTACCGAGCCGCCCTGCCCTTCGATCATCTCTTTCAAAGCAAACGCCGCCTCGACCGGAGCCAGATCGCCGATAAGACCCGCAACCTTTTTGCCCGATATCGCGGTTGCAACAGCGCTAAGCGCTTCGCCCCAGGTTGCGGCGCGCAATTTTCCGTTCTCACGAATATACGGCGTGTCCAAACGCTGACGGCGCAGACCGTCCCAGGAGTACCGCGATTTGTCCGATAGCCATTCTTCGTTCACGCCGTCGTGGTTGCGCGGCAAAATCCGCATCACTTCACGACCCTTGGTGTCGACCCGAATGTTCGACCCAAGCGCGTCCATAACGTCAATCGTCTCGGTCTTTGTCAGTTCCCAAGGGCGCGCCGTGAACGCGTAAGGTTTCGACGTCAAAGCACCAACAGGACACAAATCAACGATATTGCCCTGCATCTCGCTTTCAAGCGTCTTGCCCAGATACGATGTAATCTCGGAATCTTCCCCGCGCCCGGTCTGCCCCAACTCGGGCATGCCCGCGACTTCGGTGATGAAGCGCACACAACGCGTGCAGGAAATGCAGCGCGTCATGGCCGTGCCAACAAGTGGCCCCAAATCCATTTTGTCGGTTGCCCGTTTTGGTTCGCGGTAGCGCGAGAAATCCACGCCGTAAGCCATCGCCTGATCCTGAAGATCGCATTCGCCACCCTGATCGCAGATCGGGCAATCCAGTGGGTGGTTGATCAGGAGAAACTCCATCACGCCTTCCCGCGCCTTCTTGACCATCGGCGATTTTGTTTTCACCACAGGTGGCGTTCCCTCAGGTCCGGGGCGCAAATCCTTGACTTGCATCGCACAAGACGCGGTGGGTTTCGGCGGGCCTCCAACAACTTCGACCAGACACATCCGGCAATTGCCCGCGATGGTCAAACGCTCGTGGTAACAGAATCTCGGAATTTCAATCCCAACCTGTTCGCAGGCTTGGATCAGTGTCAGCGCCGGATCAACCTCGACTTCCATATCGTCGATGATGATCTTTCTCAGGTCGGCCATTGGACTTCGGTTCCCTTAGGTTCCGCCGCCTCTCGTCCGGGCGGCGTGTCACTTCGCGCGAAGCAGTCGACCTGCTGCACTGTTCTTGGCTATTTCTTCACGGCCCACAGTGCAATAGCCTTGCGGCGTTTGAGGGCTTGCCCCTCTAGAGGCCAAATCCGCCTCAATCCGCACCCTAAGTATTTCTTTTTCCTCGCGATTATCCGTCAACTCTTCGATCTGAGCCTCGGAATAACCGGCTTTCAGCGCGTACTTTTCCAAGGCTTTTAAGTAATTATAGGCGCGAATATAGCGCGGCGAAATGTCATCGCAATTGCGCCGCACAAGATCTGCAAACCCTATTGCATAGAAGCCCGAAATCACGGTGCGGTCCTCATGAAGCGGCTGTAACGCCACCAAGGGCGTGGATATCGACACCGCGACAGCCAGAATTGCCAGTTTTTTACGAATACTATTCACATCTTACCTGCTCGTTTTGACGGCACAAGGTCCCGCTCCCTGTCCGTCACATAAGATATAGGGGGGCACAGCGCGAAAGATGAGACCTCGCTCAAGAAGTCGAAGCAAATAGGATATTTTGGGCGTTTTTCTGCCACCCTGACTTTGGGGAATGACCTCCAAGCATTTGTGTTAAAGAATTTTTCTGATCATTTCGGCTTTGGCGAAAGATGTGATCACTGTTACGGTTTGTGATCGAGTAGGCGTGAACGCCGCCGTTCGCGCAAGAGATGTACGCCGCGCCCGGCTTTGCGCAGAAATGCGCCAACCATCACCAGTCCCACAAACCCAAATCCCCCAACACCAACCCATCCCATCCCATACTGGGATCCGCCAGGCATGAAGGGCCACCGCCACCCCCTAAGCAGTAACACCAACGATAAAAAGTGTTAAAACAGCGCCCAATGCACTCAGAAATCCGTCCCAGAAACGGATCATCGCAGCGCCCTCAGAATTTCCCGCCGTTGACGGCACGGTAAGCAATCGTGGCGGCCGTTACCATCAAAAGCGCAATCATCGCGTTTGAGGCGTAAGGGAACACGATGCTGTGCAAGTAAAAAGCCGAGTCGCTTGCAAACATATCCCAAGCGACACGAAGTCCGTTTCCAAAAAACACCACTGCGGTCAAACCGAACGTTAACGTGGCCCAAACCTGCCTAACCGACGACTGCGTCACGATATAAAGGCAGGCAATCGCTACGGCGATCTGCAAAACCGCAAAAAATGTATACATGTACTTACTGTCCTGCTGCCTGCCCGGAGCACTTCTTTAACCGACCAACCTCGTGTAGGCAGCGCTTTGGCCATGCTCTCAGAGTTCGAGATATGTCATTTGTCATATAAGTCACGCATAAATATGACCTTAAAGGGGCGTATTTACGTAACGTTAAGGGAGTTTACTCGGCTGCAACACTCGACAGTTTTCCCGATCTCTTGGCCTTAATCCGGTCTTCGATCTCGTCGCGGAAGTGACGGATAAGCCCCTGGATAGGCCATGCCGCCGCGTCGCCAAGGGCGCAAATCGTATGCCCTTCGACCTGCTTGGTTACATCAAGTAACATGTCGATCTCTTCCGGCTCGGCCTCGCCACGCACCAGACGATCCATCACACGCATCATCCAACCCGTGCCTTCACGACACGGCGTACACTGACCGCAACTTTCGTGTTTGTAGAACTTCGACAGGCGCCAAATCGCTTTAATAATATCAGTATCCTGATCCATCACGATGACTGCTGCGGTTCCCAGACCTGACCGCTGCTCGCGCAGCCAGTCGAAATCCATGATCGCCTCGTCTTTCATCGTCTTGCCGGGAATGCACGGCACCGATGACCCGCCGGGGATCACCGCTTTCAGATTGCTCCAACCGCCGCGAATACCGCCGCAATGGCGGTCAATCAGTTCTTCAAAGGAAATAGACATCGCTTCTTCAACGACGCACGGGTTGTTCACGTGCCCACTGATCGCAAACAGCTTCGTCCCGGAATTATTCGGACGTCCAAAGCCCGCAAACCATTCAGGACCACGCCGTAAAATCGTCGGCACCACCGCAATAGAT
>NZ_JBVCWP010000055.1:0-17507 GCF_057460485.1 Boseongicola sp. | reverse complement strand
TGTCTGTCATGAGCGACGAAAAGTGCTTCAACTGGCATTCAAAGCCTGCGCGACTTTGGGATCGTTCGCAATTATTTTGAGACATCCATCGTCGCCGCAAGCCACGAAAACTCTGCCCCCAGGCTTTGCATCCAAGATCGTTAGCACTTCAGATGTCAGAGTCATGACAGATGAATTGCCGACTTTTCGGATCTGGTTTCTATCATGATTTGCGCCTCGCTGGACATACATTTGTATATCCCAACCGAGTAACTTGATTTCAAGAAATCAATGAAAGGCCAAGAAGCGGCAGCTTCATGCGCCTTTACTGATCCAAGAACGACCTTAACTTCCGCGACCGGCTTGGGTGCTTCAACTTCCGCAGTGCCTTCGCCTCGATCTGACGAATACGCTCACGCGTCACGCTGAATTGCTGGCCGACTTCCTCAAGCGTGTGGTCGGTATTCATGCCAATGCCGAAACGCATGCGCAGAACCCGTTCTTCACGCGGAGTGAGCGAGGCCAATACGCGCGTAGTGGTTTCCTTCAGGTTCTCCTGAATAGCGGAGTCCAAAGGCAGAATCGCGTTCTTGTCTTCGATGAAATCGCCAAGCTGGCTGTCTTCTTCGTCGCCAATCGGCGTCTCAAGGCTGATAGGCTCCTTGGCGATTTTCATCACCTTGCGGACCTTCTCAAGCGGCATTTGCAGCTTTGCGGCCAGTTCTTCCGGCGTCGGCTCGCGGCCGATCTCGTGAAGCATTTGCCGCCCCGTGCGGACAAGCTTGTTGATCGTCTCGATCATGTGGACCGGGATACGGATCGTGCGGGCCTGATCCGCGATCGAACGCGTAATCGCCTGACGGATCCACCACGTGGCATAGGTCGAGAATTTGTAGCCGCGACGGTATTCAAATTTATCGACGGCCTTCATCAAGCCGATGTTGCCTTCCTGAATAAGATCAAGGAATTGAAGGCCACGGTTGGTGTACTTCTTAGCAATCGAAATGACGAGACGCAGGTTTGCTTCGACCATTTCTTTCTTGGCCTGACGGGCCTCTTTTTCGCCCTTCTGAACCTGCTGCACGATGCGGCGGAATTCAGGGACATCGACGCCGACGTACTGGCCGACTTGCGCCATCTCGCCGCGTAGCTCTTCGATTTTCGGGGTAGATCGCTCAAGAAGCGTTTGCCAGCCGCGACCGGGCTTTTCGCCCATGCGCTCAAGCCAATTCGGGTCAAGTTCGTAACCACGATAAGCGTCGATGAATTCGCGTCGGTTGATGCGCGCCTGGTCGGCGAGCTTAACCATGTTGCTGTCAATCGACATGATCCGGCGGTTGATGCCGTAAAGCTGGTCGATCAGGGCTTCAATACGGTTGTTGTGCAGGTGAAGTTCGTTCACCAATTCGACGATTTCCGAGCGCAATTTCTGGTAGGCGTTTTCAGCCTTCTCAGAGAACCTGTCATCTTCGTTCAGCGTCGCGGACATGCGCGAATCCTGCATTTCCGACAGTTCATTGTAGTGGTGCGCAATCACTTCAAGCATCTCAAGCACGCGGGGCTTTAGCGCGGCTTCCATGGCGGCAAGCGACATGTTGGCAGCTTCGTCCTCGTCTTCGTCGTCATCTTCCTGGATCGGATTGCCGTCAGCGTCGAGTTCCTGTTCGTCGGATTTGGTTTCGGCAGCAGGCGCAGCGGCAGTGGCCACGGCCGGTGCGGCGCCCTCTTCTTCGCCGATTGTATTGCCGAAAGTGGTCTCAAGGTCGATCACGTCGCGCAGCAAAATGTCTTCGCTTAGAAGTTCGTCGCGCCAGATTGTGATGGCCTGGAAGGTCAGAGGGCTCTCGCAAAGCCCTTCAATCATCGTTTTGCGACCGGCTTCGATCCGCTTTGCGATCGCGATCTCGCCCTCGCGGGACAGAAGTTCGACCGAGCCCATTTCGCGCAGGTACATGCGTACCGGGTCATCGGTGCGGTCAAGCTTCTCGGTCTCGGTCGTGGAGACAGCGACTTCGCGCGAGTTCGCCGCCTGGACAAGATCGGTCGCGCCTTTGTCGTCGTCTTCGCCTTCTTCGTCTTCGATGATGTTGATGCCCATTTCAGACAACATAGACATCACGTCTTCGATTTGTTCGGAGGACACCTGATCCGGCGGCAGAACTTTGTTCAGCTCGTCATAGGTGATGTAGCCCTTCTCGCGGGCATCGCCGATCATCTTTTTGACGGCGGCCTGGCTCATGTCGAGCCCGCCTTCGGCGTCCTGATCGTCGTTCTTACGGTCGTCGTTGTCTTTGGCAGCCATTCGGCACTCCCAAGAAAATCGTGTGATTCGGGCCTAGGCGAATCATCTAGTGCGAATCAGAGAATCACAACCCATAGCCCTGCTTTTGTTGTCGACATACGCAGAAATACTACGGCGTGTCACGGCGCCCTTTTGAGAAATCTATCTGGTCTAAAAGTGAACTCAACTTTTGCTTTTCTTCCCGTTTCACCCGGGCCCCATTCGGCCCGAGATCGTATTCTGCACGATCGTCCGATCCGGACTTCTCACTGTTGTTGCGGGCTTCCGCCGCCTGCCGCAGCCGGGTCGTCAAAACCTCGTCAGCGGCGCCGGAGAAATCTTCAAGGGCGTCATCAAGCTCGCGAATCGCGCCACGGCGGGCCGCAATTTTTGCAAGCTCCTCGGCCACCGACATTTCGGCAACATCCTGTTGCGCCCCGGAGCGTACTCCCGGTGCAATACGCACATGGCGCGCATGGGTCAGTTTTTCAAGGGCGTCGGCCCCGCAAATCAAAGCTAATTCATCGGAATTGGCGCCACCGGTCTGCAGAAGCGCTGCGCGCACTGCATCATGCTCGGGCCGACTGGTGCTAAGGCGTTCAAGATCGGCGGTAAAGCGGTCGACCAGATCGGGGTGACGCACCAACGTCGCAAGGATTACGGCCTCGCGAAGTTGGTCTTCAAAGGCGGTGCCAGCTGCGGCAAGTGCGCTTGATTTTGTCTCGGCCATCGGGATTGGGATGGGTTTCCCAAAGCCCTTGGTGAAGGTTCCACGGTTATATCGGTTGCCTTTAAAGCCCTGCTGGACGCGATTTCCGTCAAAAAGCGTTCGACGTAAGCGATTGATTTCATCGTTATAATGACCTCGAAGCGATGGGTCACGCACCTGCCGAATGGCCTCACGCAGGGTTCGGTCAAGGGCCGCTTTTCGCTCGGGGCTGTCGAAGGATTTGCCCTCGGTTTCGCGTCGCCACAAAAGCTGGACCATCGGTATGGCCTGATCCAAGTGGCGGCGCATAGCCCCTGCCCCTCCAGCGCGGATCAGGTCATCGGGGTCGAGACCTTCGGGCATGAGACAAAAACGCAGCGACTTGCCGGCCTCGATCAAAGGGAGCGCAATATCCACCAAGCGCATCGCGGCACGGATGCCGGCCTTGTCGCCATCCAGAGCGATAATCGGCTCATCCGAAATGCGCCACAAAAGCTGAAGCTGGTCTTCAGTGACGGCTGTACCAAGCGGCGCCACGGTCGAAGTGAACCCAGCTTCTGACAGCGCGATCACGTCCATATAGCCTTCCGCAACCAAAAGGGGCTGGCCCTTACCCGCGGCTTCACGGGCGGGCCCGTGATTATAAAGACTGCGGCCCTTATCAAAAAGTTCGGTCTCGGGCGAATTCAGGTATTTAGCTTTATCATTTGGGTCCATCGCGCGGCCACCGAATGCGGTAGCGCGCCCACGGGGATCGCGGATCGGGAACATGATGCGGTTGCGGAATGTATCGTAGGGGCGTTTGCCTTGGTTGGAAGGCTTGGCAAGACCCGCCGCCAAAATCAGGTCCTCCGCGACGCCTTTTCCTGTCAAATGATCCCAAAGACCCTGCCAACCATCTGGCGCAAAACCGATATTCCAGCGCTCAAGTGCAGCCTCGTTGAGACCCCGTCCTTGCAAATAGTCGCGCGCAGGAGCCGCGCCGTTGGTCTTAAGGTTCAGGCGGAAAAACTGGACTGCTTGTTCCATAACATCGGCAAGTTGCGTGCGGCGGTCGTCCTTTTCCTGCGCTTTCGGGTCCCGCGCCGGCATCTGCATGCCAGCCTCGCGCGCGATGATTTCCACCGCTTCCATGAAGGACACGTTCTCGGTTTCCTGCACAAAACTGACCACATCGCCCTTGGCGTGACAGCCGAAGCAATAGTAGAAGCCTTTGCGGTCATCCACATGAAATGACGCAGTTTTTTCCTGGTGGAAGGGACACGGTGACCACATATCCCCCTTGCCCTGATTGGACTTTCGCGTGTCCCACATGACTTTGCGCCCAGCCACCTGAGACATTGAGGCGCGGGTCTTTAGTTCGTCAAGGAAACCGGGGGGCAGACTCATGGTGTTAATATCGGCCGTGGCGCCAAAGGAGTCCACACACGAAAACGGGCGCCCAAAAGCGCCCGCTTACAATCTGATGTATCGCGATCACCTCGCGAGGCGCGGACGGCTTCCCTTGGAGAAATTGCCGTCGCTCGTATCTGGCGGACAGCCGTAGAACTGCGAATTCGACGTCCCATCAATTTCGCCTCCTGCGATCACAGACGCTCCATGGAAACCATTTGCTTGCGCTGCGAAGTTCACATCGCCTGCAGCAATGATTTGACTGCCAAAAAGCGACAACTTCGAGGCAGTTTTCATGCTCCCATAGGTGATCAGCTGCGCTCCGCCACCGACGGTGCAGCCATCCTCATCACCGACTTGCAGACCCTGCGGCGAACTGATCGAGCTATCGTCGATGCTTTCAGTGATAAACGTCGCATTCATCAAAATAGCGCCGTTGGCGAATTTCAGATTACAATCGGTGATAACCACGACATTACTGAAAGTTTCCGCGGGGATAGTGAGATCGTCACCCACGCAGTTAACCCGATTGATTGCATCCGGCCGCAGACAGGCAACAGAAAATGTTGTGCAATTTTCTGGGCTGATCGGACTGGGCTCTGATTTATTCCCTTTGCCACCGCCCTTGCCATTGTTGCCGCCATTGCCATTTCCGTTCGAAGCGCCAGAGGTCACATTTACTGTTTCCCAGCTATCTGAATTTTCAATAAACGAGCGCGTGTGTTCAGTACCGGATTTTTGAATGCCGGCAACAATTTCATCGATGAACGCGTCAACGTCAAATGTTCCTGCCCCATCGCGTCGCGCCTCCCAGAGGCCTTCATTTTGCTGAAATCCTGACGCCCCCGGTTCCGGCGCCCCAGGGTGCAACGACCCCAAGTCCAACGCCCCCCCAGGGACGATTAGATTGGATAGAGCGGGCATCGCGACGATGACATCGTCGTCCATCTCATTCCCAACAACCTGTTGGAAGTAATTATTTTGATTGAATTCGATTTGGTAACCCGAACTAATACAGAAGGCGCCATAAAATTCGTTGTTCGACTGCATATCGACACGACCATTTGCGAAAAATCCTGCGCCGATACAGGGAGGGTCGCCGTTCACGAATACCGCAGGTGTCCGCACGTCGAATGTGCTGAACCCGACAAGCCTCAGCAAGAAGCTGCCGACAGGATTGGCGTTTTCGAGAAGGCGGTCGGTGCTTACCCAAACGGCCTCGCTGCGCGTGTCGTCGATTTGAAACGAACCGGTAGAATAAAAGTAGGACCCGAAGTGAATGTTTTCGAGGCGGAGGACTTCGCCATACCGGCCAGCCGGCATGTTCAGCCTGGCATATTCAAGTGCCGTGTCCTTGGAGGTATCGACGTCTTCGCCAGCCTTCAGCGACACGATCGCCGCATGGGATGCGACATCGGCGGCAACCTGGAGCTGGTTTTTCGCCGCGACCAAGTTTGCCACGTCGATAGCGATACCGCCAAAGATTGCCGTCGCCATCAAGAAATAAAGGTTGAGGATGGACATACCACCCTCTTCACAGGTGCGATGTTGTAAGGCGTGGATCTTTAAGGATTTCAAACGCGATTGCATCCTCATGCCTCCGTAAATTGTTGTGCAACAACCTGCACATTTAGATTTGAAAATTGAGTAATGAATTTCAGCGGACCGCCAAAGTCGCGTGCGGGGACTGTGACGACAGTGGTGATCAATTCGTCGGTCACGAACGACGTGACGGAGACATTGGAGCTGATGCCGGCCAGTTCTGCCCGCACTTGGGCCACAACTTCCGCTTCGGTCGTCGTCATTCCAACAGAAAAGGCGCGTGTTGCATTTTGCGCTGCATCAAGCGCAATGGCCTGTCCAAAGAAGACGAGGGCAAGTTGACCGCACGCCATAAGAGTGATCACGAAGAATGGCACCCAAAGCACCATTTCGATTGTAACACTCCCGTTTTCACGGCGCCAAAACGGCGCGCGCTCTGCGCGTCGCAACCCATCAATGAAGCGATGCAGGCGGGTATTCAGAGAAGACACAGAAGGCATTTCTATACGTCCTTCATGTGAACAGAGGAAACACTGACATCGATGTTGACGATCCGCGGTATCAAACCAATCGCGGCCAGGTCAGCGGCGGGCATTGTGACGGTAGTGGTGATATCGTCGGTGCCAAAAACCGTGTTGACCGATGCACTCGGGCTAAAGGCCTGAATGCGTCCAAGCACAGCGTCCTTCGTTTCAATTGCCGTCTCAAACACCCCGACCGAGGCCATGCGATTGCCGTCATAGGCAATGCGCGTCGCCTTCGCCTGACCGTGGAAGATCAACGAGACGTCTGCAATAAAGACAAAGAAGAACAGATAGACCGGCACCCAAAGCACCGCCTCGACAGTGACAGTGCCACTTTCTGAACGCTTGAAGCGTGTCGCAACCGGGGTAGAGAGAAAGTCTCTAAAGATTTTAAAAAGCATAATGATTTCAATATGTAATTGTGTTTGTGTCTCCACCACAGATCACAGGCAGTTTTGGCGAAATTACGTCCAAGCACCCCAAAACCAGGCGGGTCTGTGTCAAGTTGAAGATCAATTTAGAAGTCTGTTTCTAACGGGCTGACTGATACAGGTCGTAGCGCCGTCATTGTTGAAGCACCCCGAACATAGGCGCCCGGCGCCGTTTCGGGCGATGTTGGTGGTTGGTTGGGGAAAAGCCGCTTCAAATGAGTGAGGGACGCGCACCCGAAAGCACGCGCCCCTCAAACCCCGTGTCCCCCCGGGGTGTCAGCCGGCCATGCGGAAGTATTCGACCTCGAAGATGGAATCCATTCCTGAGCCACAAAACGCCATGGATGAGCCTGACGTAACATCAATTTCGTTTGCCGAGATAATGGAGGCGCCTTCGATACCATCGTTGGCGGCCGCAAAATTTACCGACCCAACCGCAACAATCTGCGAGCCATACATCTCAACTTTCGCTGCGTTCGCAATTCCGCCGTAGGTCAGCAACTGTGCGCCGCCGCCGTCAGCGCAATTGTCGTCCTTGCCAAGACGCAGGCCTGACGGTGCAGTATAAGAACTGGCGCTATCGTCCTTGGTAATCACTGTCGCCTCTTCGAAGGCAGTCGTCGCCGACATTTTGACCGGGCAATTCGTGATGATCACGATTTTAGAAAAGATTTCTCCATCCATAGTGATGCCTCCATTGGATTGTGTACAGTTCAGCTCGTGCACGCGGCCGGGGGTGAGATCAGACATCTTCACTAGGTTATTGTTATCGGTAAGGTCTATCTTGAGTGGGCTATCGTTTTTAATATAAGAGCGGTAATAGCGCGAGTTCGTATCCGTCATGCCGGCTTCGATTTGCTTAAGGCGCGCAAAAATCCGCAGCCGCAGACGACCCTCGCGAAGCGCAGCTTCAAGTCCTTCATTTTTCTCGAAACCTGATTCAGTGATGTCGAGGTCACTCATGTTGGGCATCGAAACGATTGTACCAGCTTCGAATACGTTATTCTGGTTGGCGGATACGTGGCTGTTCGAATGGATGCAAAAGCCGTTCATGAAGCCGTTGTTCGACTGAATGTCGACAACGTTTTCCGCAACGAAGCCCTCGCGCAGACACGTCGGACGGTAAGTTTCGAACACCGATGTGGTGATCACATCCCATTCGCTGAAACCAACCAATTGCAGTAGGAAACTGGTCACAGGATTGGCGTTTTCAGACAAACGGTCGGTCTTGACGTAGACGGCCTCGCGTCTGTTTTCATCAATATTAAACTGCTTGGTCGCCTTGTCGTAGGTGCCAAAGTGGATGTTCTCGGTGCGCAGCACATTGCCGTAGCGCCCTGTTGGCATCATGGCGGACGCGATATCCAGCGCTTCTTGCTTGGCGACAAATTGGTCTTCGGAATCGCGTGTATAGAGAGCTGCATGCGCAGCTGTATCGGCAGCGACCTGAAGCTGGGTGCGCGCCTGAATAAGGCTGGAAACGTCAATTGCGATCCCCCCGATGATCGCCATGACAAGGACGAAAAACAGGTTGAGAACGGTGATCACACCACTCTCATCCTCTGAGAACGCCACGTTCGACGGGGCGTCTTGGGGGGTATTGAGTTTCATATCAGAACTCCAGAACCTGTTGTGACGTGACGGTGATGTAGAGGTTTGACAGCATCGAGAAGATGCCAAGGTTGCCGGCAAGGTCGGCGGCCGGGATGCGAATTGCCGTGGTGATCACACCGCGGTCAAGCCAAGTGACGGTTTTGATGTCGTCGCTGAACCCTTCCAACGAGGCTTTTGCCCATGTTGCGGTTTCATCGGCAGTGGCAAACTCCCCAACAGAGAAACTGCGGTTTGCATCTTGAGCGACCTGCAGCGCGCGTGCCTGGCCGTGGAAGACCAAAGACATTTCAACAATGCCAAACAGAAAAAAGATGAAAAACGGCAGCCAGATTACAGCCTCGACGGAAACGACACCGTCGGTGTCTTTGTGAAAACGGATGCTCCGTCTGCGGAGGCGGCGGAAATTCATACCCATGCTCTAAAGCTCCAGCAGGTGAACGGACGACACCTGAATGTTGATCTCGGCGAAAACGCCGATTAGGCCAACAGCCAACAGATCGCTCGACGGAACCGAGATATTGGTGATCACGTGCGGCGACGCTGCGAGTTCGTCCAGCGTGGTTTTCACCGTGGCGTTCGGCGCAAAAGACTGGAGATTGGCTAGCGTTATCGCCTCAAGATCTGTCTCCTCAACATAATACCCCGTTGACGCTTGACGATTGGTGTCCTGTGCGACCCGCAGCGCCTTGGAATAGCCGTGGAACATCAGCGACACATCGGTGATGAGTGCGAAAAACACGAGGTAAACCGGGACCCAAAGGACAGCTTCCACAGTAATCGCTCCATCGGCTTCGCGAAGAAATCGATTCAAGAAGAAACGCGGCAATGGCACTGGCAACGTCATACCTAAACACTCCTTAAAGGGGGATCCGGGGGGAGAGGATCTACTTTTTCAGAGGTCTATTTAGCGCCATAAAAACGGCGGAATTGAGGAACCGTATTGCGATTCCTCCGCTCCATTTGGCGATAATTTTATGTAAATTTGAGGATTGTTGCCTATAGGGCGGGTAATCGCCGGACATCTTTGGCGATTACCGTGTTTTTGGGGGTCAGAGACCCTTGGCGCGATAGCTCGCCTCAATGCGACCGATGGATACCACATAGGCCGAAGTGCGCAGATCGGTGATCTCGGGGTGGTCGTGCCAGGTCTCGCGCATCGCCTGATAGGCGGCTCGCATGGTGTCCTCGAGACCCGAGCGGACAAGCTCCAACTCGCCCGCACCACGCAGGTATTTATCCTTGAAGCCTTTGGACAATTGCCAGCCAACGCCCGCGTCTTTCGACAGACGCTCCAACTCGTTGACCAAAAGCTGGTGGCGCGATTCCTCCTGACGACGCTGCATGCGGCCAAAGCGGATATGGCTGAGATTCTTGACCCACTCAAAGTAGGACACCGTCACACCGCCCGCGTTGGCGTACATGTCTGGAATAATCACGCAGCCCTTCTTGCGCAGAATCTCATCCGCTCCGGCCGTAACAGGACCGTTTGCAGCCTCGATAATCAACTGCGCCTTGACGCGGTCGGCATTCGACAGATTGATCACGCCCTCCAACGCTGCCGGGATCAGGATTTCGCATTCGTTTTCAAGAACCACGGATCCGTTTTCAACGTAAGTGCCGTCGGCAAAGCCTTTGACGCCGCCGTGGGAGCGAATCCAGTGACTGATAGCTTCAACATCCAACCCGCTCTCGTCCACCAGCGCGCCATCACGCTCGATGATACCGACAACTTTACAGCCGTCTTCTTCGGATAGGAATTTAGCCGCGTGGTAGCCCACGTTGCCAAGGCCCTGAACGATAACGCGTTTGCCATCGAGCGATCCGCTGAGACCGGCCTTGGCCATGTCGTCTGGGTGGCGGAAGAACTCCTGAAGCGCATATTGCACGCCGCGCCCCGTGGCCTCGACCCGACCCTGAATGCCGCCCGCATGCGGTGGTTTGCCGGTCACACAGGCCTTGGAGTTGATATCCGTCGTGTTCATCCGCGCATATTGGTCGGCCATCCATGCCATCTCGCGCTCGCCCGTGCCCATATCCGGGGCCGGTACGTTCTGCGATGGATGGATCAGATCGCGTTTGATCAACTCATAGGCGAAACGGCGGGTAATACGTTCCATCTCGTCTTCTTCATAGGCACGCGGATCGATGCAAAGCCCGCCTTTGGACCCACCGAACGGCGTTTCCACCAGCGCACATTTGTAAGTCATAAGCGCGGCCAGCGCTTCAACCTCGTCCTGATTGACCCCAAGCGAGAAGCGGATACCACCTTTGACGGGCTCCATGTGCTCGGAATGGACAGAGCGGTAACCGGTAAAGGTGTGGATCTTGCCGCGCAATTTAACCCCAAAGCGCACGGTATACGTCGAGTTGCAGACGCGGATTTTCTCTTCAAGGCCGGGCGGCAGGTCCAATAACGCCGCAGCGCGGTTGAACATGAGATCGACACTTTCGCGGAAAGTCGGTTCGTTGCTGGCTTGTGAGGACATATTTGTCCCTCCCTATCGCAGATATATTGCGGTCTTTTGTCGCCTGTTGGGGGAAGCCTATCGAAAGTCTCGGGGATTGCCAGACAAACCCTGCCCAAGAAATGGGCAGGATGTTTTAGTCGTCGTCGTAAGACGGCATCAAATTCAGGCTAAGCGCGGTCAATATCTCGGCCATCGCCTTGGCCTGCCCGCCCGAAACGACACCGCCGATGCCGACGAATGTGCCGCGCGCCCACCAAAGGCCGGGCGCCCAACCGGCCTCGGTCGGAGTTTTAAGACGCACAAGAAACCCCTGCGACGGTTTGAACGCAAACGCCCCGCGATCGACCTTATCAACGTTATCGACACGCGTAAGAATACGTCCCGACCTGGTGCGCAAAACCTCGCGGGTAAGCACAATCTCATCATCCGTGGATCGCCGCATTACATCAGAGCCCCAAAGCGAAACGGCCCCCCCGACAATAAAAACGATGCGCCAACCGAAGGATGGCGAATTGGCGATGCCAAGCCACAAAAAAACGACGCCAAGCGCGAAAAAAACAAGGATACCCATCCATCGACGCCCGGCAGTCGGGGGCAGAACAGATAAGATTTCCTCGGGTTTATCGTTTTGTGTCATGGCGAGACGGTCCTTCGTACAAGGTCTCTGTAAAGCGTCTGAATTCGGGTCCGCGACAGGCGGCCGCCGTCGCGATACCACACGTGAATGCCCGCCAACATGGCAATCAGCGCCATTGTCGTAACGCGGGTGTCCTCGATCGCGAAGGCTCCGGTGTCTTGCCCCTCGGCCAGCACCACTTCAAGACGATCCTCGTAAGCGCGCCGGAGCGTTTCGATGGCGGCGAAGTTCTTGGGCGTGAGGTTTCGCAGTTCCATGTAGGCAAGAAACACCGCGTCGGGGCGATCAATGTGGAAGTCGATATGGAACGCGACGAACTGCTCAAGGCGCAACGCCACGCCTTTGACGGGGACGGTCGCATCCCACGCGGCCAGAAGCGCGGTCATATGATCGTGCATCAGATCAAAAAGCAGCGTTTGTTTGTCGGGTGTATAAAGGTACAGCGCCCCGGCCCCGACCCCGACCTCGGCCGCGATCTGGCGCATCGATACGGCCGCATACCCGGACCGCGCGAACAACCGAAGGGCGGCGTCACGGATGGCGGGGCCGGTAATATCGGCGTGGGAGCCTGCTTTTCGAGCCATACCGGTGCTTGTATATGAACAAGCGTTCATTTCAATTGGTGATTGCGCACCCCTTGCGGTTGCGCGGCGCTGAGGTCACATTGGCGCCATGCAATCTCCGGGATTTCTTGTCATACTTTGCGGCCTTGCCCTGGCTGGATGTGGCGACTGGCCAGATGTCGTGGATCCGGGCGGCAATGTGACGTCGGGCGACTGGCCAAAGCTTCAGCCATTGGGCGACCTCGGCGGACCGCCCGGCAGTGCCTGGGACGAAAGTGCAGCCTTTCAGAGCCTCGAAACCCGCGCCGCGCAACTTCGGTTGCGCGCGGCTATTTTGAGCACACCGCTGACGGATCAGGACAGTTTCGATCGCCTCCGGGCCCTGCTGTCGCAGTAATCCACATATGCACTGCGCCGGGCGTTGCCCCGGCCCGCGCGACGCGGTAACACCGCCCGGTTGAATAAGGAGCCGCATGCCATGACTAAGCCTCTTCGCCTTGGAATTGCCGGACTGGGAACAGTCGGCGCAGGCGTCGTAAAGATCGTCCAGACCCACGCGGACCTGTTGGCCTCGCGCACAGGTCGCATGGTGACGATTTCGGCCGTGTCTGCGCGCAGCAAAACGCGGGATCGTGGTGTCGATCTGTCCGGTTATGGCTGGGAAGACGATCCGGTCGCCTTGGCCGTGCGCGATGATGTCGATGTTTTCGTAGAACTTATGGGCGGCGAAGATGGCCCCGCAAAGGCCGCGACCGAAGCCGCGATTGCCGCAGGCAAAGACGTTGTGACCGCGAACAAAGCGATGATGGCCGTGCATGGTCAGGCATTGGCCGAGGCCGCAGAAGCAAAAGGCGCCTGTCTGCGGTTTGAGGCGGCCGTTGCGGGCGGCATCCCGGTGATCAAAGCCTTGAGCGAAGGCCTTGCAGGCAACGAGATCACCCGCGTCATGGGCGTGATGAATGGCACCTGCAATTATATCCTGACGCGGATGCAGGATGCGGGGCTGGACTATCAGACGGTCTTTGGCGAAGTCGAGGCCTTAGGGTATCTTGAGGCTGATCCGACCCTGGACGTCGGCGGCATTGATGCCGGTCATAAACTCGCGCTTTTGGCGTCGATTGCATACGGCACGCAGGTTGATTTTGGCGCGATGGCCATAGAAGGCATCGAGCGGATCAGCATCGAAGACATCGAACAGGCCGCCGACATGGGCTACCGGATCAAGCTTCTTGGTGTGGCCCAGATGACCGGGCGCGGTCTGGAAACACGCATGTCCCCTTGTCTGGTGCCCGCGACCTCGCCGCTTGGGCAACTTGAGAATGCGACCAATATGATCGTGCTGGAAGGCGACAGCGTTGGGCAGATTGTTCTGCGCGGTGCCGGCGCGGGCGAAGGCCCAACGGCAAGCGCTGTTTTAAGCGATGTGCTGGACCTTGCGCGCGGTACGCGCGTGTCGACCTTCGGGCGGCCTGCTGGCGAATTGGTTGCGGCGCGATCCGCTGTTTCGAGCGCCCCCGCCGCGTTCTATTTGCGGTTTGCGCTGGTGGATAAGCCCGGCGCATTGGCAAAGATTGCGACGGTCCTGGGGGATGCGGGGATTTCGATCGATCGCATGCGCCAGTACGGGCATCAAGACACCACAGCGCCGGTGCTGATTGTCACCCACAAAACGACACGTTCGGCCCTGGACGAGGCCCTGTCGGCGATGGACGGCACTGGCGTCTTGGCAGGCGCCCCTGTGGCGATCCGTATCGAGGAAGTCTGACCAAAACCCAGGCCAGGACGTCAGAAAATAAGGCGCCAGACGCCTGAGCGTGCCAGGTCCATCACGACCACAACTGCGGTCAGATGCACCCCCATAAAACTTTCGTGCGCGTCCAGGTCACCACGACCGCCGCCCCAAAAAGACGAAGGGCCACATGGCTGATAACGCCCGCATAGGCGGCGTTGTCGCAATAGCCTAAAGGACTTTCAAACACCCAATTGGGGCGCGGTCAGAGATTTTGACGCGCGCTGTGTGTGAAGCGGGACGTCCAGCGCCAGATGCAAAATTGCGGTACCTGTCAAAGCACCTGAACACGTGGCCGCCCCGCCGGACCGCACGTCCAAGCGCCACGCCGCACAGTATAAAGATGTTGTCGACGGCAAACGCCGACCGCCGGGCATCCGAGGAGTAACGCGCACCATTGACCGTTTGCGCCAGGATACCCATCCCCCAGATCGACACTGACACCATAAAGCGAGATGTCGGGCGCAAAAGCGCCCCGGCAACGCAAGACTGTAAGTTCCTTTTTTCGTGAGCTTGCCTAAGGCTGCTTCCCCAAGCAGCAGCTGGCTGGGGCGTTCAAAGGGAGTGCTTACTCGACTTCGCGTACGGCAAGCGCACGCTGAATTTCCTGCCGCACAAGTTTGCGCACATTGCGGGTGATGCGCTCGCCCAGATCGCCCTGAAGTTCTTCGCGGATAAGGCTTGAGATCAGCGGGCGAATGTCGGCGCCGTCAAAAGATGCACGGGCCGCCCTCGCCCTCGGAGGTGCATCGTCCACACTCTCGGCCTGTGGCGCGACGTCGCTCACACTGTCATTTTCGGCTCCAACCGCCTCGGCCAGCGTCTGTCCAAACGCATCGTCGCCCGTAAGGGCGTCTTGCGCCATGTCAACGATGGCCGATGTCACCGCTTCGGTCAGCGCTGTTTCGACCTGATCTTGAAGGTCGGCCTCAGTTTCTTCGCCAAGCACGTCGGGGGCGGCTGCGACGACCGACACAAAGCGCTCGCGCGTCGGCGCAGGGTCCGGCGCGGGCTCTGACGTTTCTTCCGGGGCGGGCGGCAAAACTGCGGCGGGTCCCACACTTTGCGAGACTTCCGTCAATTGAAGCGGCGTGCTTGGGGGGCGCGTGACGGCACGGCTTGCCTTGAACACAATGTGATCGGGACGGTGTTGTTCCAAATCTTCACTGCCATCGGGCTCCCAGTCGTCCGAGCTGTCGGCGACCGCCGCCTCAAGTTCGGCAATCCGGTCTTCCAGAGATTTTCGGCGCGAGTTGTGCCCAATCAGCGGGGCTTCGATGCGCTGCGCCTCGGTTAGAACAAGCGCTGCGGGACCTTGTGGAACCTCGGCCCGTGGCATCCGCGGAAGTTCGTCAGAAACCAGCCGTCGCACTGACGACAGCATGTCTTCCACGTTCTGACCTGCGCCTGCTTTTGACATTCTGACCGACTCTTTTGCCCCCTGACATCGTAGCGACCGGACCGGACGCACACAACCGTTCGGCGCTATTGTTTCCCGATCGAGCGCAGCACGCGATCAAGCGCCTGTCCCTGCTTGCTTACCTGCCCGCGCGGCGCATTACTGACCGCGTTGTAATAGGCAGCGGGGTCGTAAATCGGCACGTTCAGGCGCAGATTTTCGGCCGTCATAAGCCCGATAGAATCGAGCACCTGATAGGCGGCAACGATGCGATCGACTTCAGCGGACACAAGGTTTGTGCGCGCATCCAGCACCTCTTGTTCCTGATCAAGCACATCCAGCGTGGTGCGTGCACCAAGTTGCAGCTCTTCACGGGTGCCACGCAAGGCCAACTCGGCCGCGCTCACCTGCTGTCTTGAGGCGTCAATGCTGGCAATCGCGACCGCCAGATTTGCGTAGGCGTTACCGACCTGTTGGTCGACCTGAAGACCGGCGGTGTAAAGCTGCGAGCGGGCCTCATCGCGGCGCGCCTGCGCCTGACGCAGCTGCGAAGAAATTGCGCCCCCCTGATAAATCCGCCCCGACAACTCCAAACCGATGCTCGCACTTTCGTCCCCGTCATCATTCACCGAAAGCCGTCCATTGGCATTCAGCGACGGACGCATGGCGCGCGACGCGATTTGGACGCCAAGTTCGGCCGCTTTGACCTGATGCTGCACTTGTTTCGCAATCGGATTTTCCTGTCGCGCGATGGCGCGCGCTTCGCCTTCGGTCGCCGGAATCGACGGCATACCCGGCGCGGGTGCCAGGGTGCCCGGATAGTCGCCAACAATCGTGCGATACTGCTCCTTGGCGCGGGCCAGACCACCCCGTTCGGCCGCCAGCGAACTGCGCGCTGCGGCAAGACTTGCCTCTGACAGCGATACATCGGTGCGCGTGACCTCACCCACTTCAAACCGGTCGCGCGTGGCGCGCAATTGCTCGATCAAAAGGCGGACGTTGTTTTCGCGCAACTCAACAAAAACCACCGACCGCCGCACCGCCTGAAACGCGTTCACGGCATTGAACAGTGCGGTATTTTCGGCGTCGATCAGAGCGGCACGCGTGGCCAGCACAGTTTCTTTGGCGATATCGATGGAAAGCTGCGAGCGGCCAAAATCATACAGCAGCATATCAGCGGACAGGCCAAGCTTCGCGCTAGACCCGGCACTTTGTGACGTATCGGCGTATTCAACCGAGGCAAGATACTTAAGCACCGGACGCAGCTCAGCAATCGCCTGAGCCACATCTTCGTCTGCCGCGCGTAAAACGGCGCGGTTTTGATCAATAAGGCCGGAATTGCGATAGGTCGACACCAAAGCGTCCGACAGCGTTTCCGCCTGTGCAGTCGTTGAAATCATTGCGCCAACGGCCAGTGCTGCGAGCGTGTTCAGGGAGCGAAGGTTCAAGGTCTTCCCTTTCAAAGAAATACGTTACAGAGCAAATTCAGCGCTCCTCAAAAATCCCGCCAACAAGGGCGCATCGCCGTTGAACGCGTAGCGCCACGTGACGGCGCCGCCTGTCTTCAGTCCAACACGCACCGTGCCAAGCCGCCCGTCTTCGAAGATCGCCGCGATGCGGCCACCGTCTTTGAGTTGGTCTATCAATGGTTTTGGGACGACCTCAACACCGCCCTGGATCAAGATGACATCGTAAGGGCCATGCTGGGCCGCACCGTCTCCAAGCGGGCCTTCCACCACAGCCACATTGTCGATACCCACCGTCGAAAGCGCGCTTTCGGCTTCGGCGCAGAGGTCGGAATTGTCGTCCAGCGCAATGACCGCTTCTGCCATATGTGCTGCAACGGCAGACGAATAGCCAAACCCACAGGCCACATCGAGAACCAGATCATCGGATTGAATGTTCACAGCTTCAAGGATTTTGGCCAACGTCCGCGGATCCAAAAGCGTCCGCCCCGGTGCAATCTCGAGGTTTTCACCTGCATAGGCGGCCTCTTGCAGCGCCCTTGGCACGAAGATTTCGCGCGGCACGGTCAGCATCGCCTCGATGATCGGAAACTTGGTGACATCAGAGGGGCGAACCTGTGTGTCGACCATAATTGTGCGGCGGCGGGCAAAATCGCTCATCAACCAACTCTTTCGTTCAAAACAGTTCTTTGCTTGAACCATAACACAGGGAT
>NZ_JBVCWP010000054.1:0-17860 GCF_057460485.1 Boseongicola sp. | reverse complement strand
GGATCGCGAGTTTCTTGCCCTGGTGCCGCACGCCCGCGTATCGCAGATTCAGGAATCAATCCAAGGATCGGCTAGGGTTTTCAGATGGGTTTCGAAAAGCTGGGCTGCCAGAATTGCGACTGCGCGCGAACTTGATACGCCTAGCAATCGATTGCGGCCTAAGAACCCGCTTGATTCCAAACCCACGAGCGTCTAACCACACCCTTGGTCTTAGGGGTTTAGCTCAGTTGGTAGAGCATCGGTCTCCAAAACCGAGGGTCGTGGGTTCGAGTCCCTCAGCCCCTGCCAAGACCTCCACTTCACAAAATCCGCGCGGTGCGCCACTACACCTGAACGCGTCGCAGCCAAGGGTTGAAACCCGGCGCGGGAGCGCGTATCTGCACCTTCGATCTGACAAAGAGTATTCTAATGGCTAATCCGCTTCAATTCGCCCAGCAAACACGCGCCGAAATCGCCAAGGTCGTTTGGCCATCGCGTCGCGAAGTTGTGCTGACCTCGTCAATGGTCTTCCTGCTGTCGATATTGACGGCTGCGTTCTTCTTTCTGGTCGACTTTTTGATCCGTCAGGGCCTGCAAGGCATCCTGTCAATGTTCGGCTAAAACGCTGGCCTGGCCCGTTCGGGCTTGCTTTTCTTCCCACGGGCACTTGAATTCCGGCGGCCTCATCGGTATTGCCACTGATGTTGAGGCGTGCACAGAGTTGCACGCCCCTTTTATTTCCGGGCGACCGGACAAAGCGACAAAGGACGGACAGACCCATGGCGAAGCGCTGGTATTCAGTAAGCGTGCTCTCAAATTTCGAAAAGAAAATTGCTGAGCAAATCCGTCATTCCGCGATTGATTCCGGGCTTGAGGAACAGATCGAAGAAGTTCTGGTCCCGACCGAAGAAGTCATCGAAATCCGTCGCGGCAAGAAAGTCACTGCGGAGCGTCGCTTTATGCCCGGCTATGTTCTTGTCCGCATGGAAATGTCCGACGAAGGCTATCACTTGATCAACTCGATAAACCGCGTCACCGGCTTTCTTGGTCCGCAGGGGCGTCCGATGCCAATGCGCGACAGCGAAGTGCAGGCGATCCTTGGTCGCGTTGAAGAAGGCGAAAGCGGAGCGCCGAAGCTGCTTATTTCGTTCGAGATTGGCGAGAAAGTCAAAGTCAACGACGGCCCGTTCGAAGATTTCGACGGCACTGTGGAAGACGTCGACGACGACAACCAGCGCCTCAAGGTGTCGGTGTCGATCTTTGGCCGCGCGACCCCGGTCGAGCTGGAGTTCACGCAGGTGTCTAAGCAGACATAAGTCTGGCGACGCTTACTCAGTCACAAGCGCAAGCCTGTCCAGCCAGTCCCTGATCAGGGACTGGAACACTTCCGGGCGCTCCCATGCCACGGCGTGACCTGCTGCATCAAGCACAGCAAGGCTGGCGCGCGGGTACTGTGGCAATAGGTCGATCCCGTCCAGATACCCCGACATGCTGTCTTGCCGACCGAGAATGATCACGGTTGGCCCATCATGGCCGGATGTCTCGCCGTTCATCTCGTTTGAAAAGTGGAATGCGCTGAAGACACGCTGCTCTTGTGCGTGGTCATACAGGGCAACTGCAGGAATGTTACTGCGCTCCGCCATATCGAGAGGTCTTTGGTTCTGAATGACCATTAAATTGTCGAACCGATCGATCTGGTTCTCGGCCAAACCCTCGCGCAGTGATGGGTCCGCGACCAGAACCTCATGAGCTGGCAGCCGTGCGGGATCGCTGCCCGGCGCGCCACCCGGCACGACCAGGCCAAGCCCCAGAACCAGCTCGGGACGGCGGCTGGCCATGCCGCTGGCGAGATAGCTGCCGCGACTTTCGCCAATGACGCCAAAGCGCTGGCCCGGCAAAAGAGCGTCGGCAAAGGTGACCAGAGCGTCCAGCACATCGTCCATCGAGCGGATCGTGCCCTGCGGCGGGCTAGCCCCGTGTCCGGGTAGATCGACATAGACACGATGCCACCCGCCCAAAGTTTCGAACACTGGCTCAAGGCTTTCCATCATATGGCGGTGATCAAGGCGCACACCATGCAGGATCAACAGCGGTGTTCCGTGTCCAACGATGACATGGTTCAGCATGCAGGGGTCTCCTATGCCGGCGGCAGCGGCCTCGGTTTGCCGTCCTCGTCGATAGCGACGAACGCAAAATTGCTTCGGTTACCTTTTCGCGTGCGCCAAAACGATCCCGCAAAACCCAGGCCTCCAATCCAACGCCCATTGACGTCCGGCCTTCGCGCTCGATCCTTGCATAGACACCACAGAATGGCACCGAGATGGACCGGACGAATGAACTTCATTGCGTCCACGGCCACAGTCGCTACATGCTCCCGACCGCGCTGCCCGCAGGGATATCCATCTGCGACAAAACCCAGCCGCCAAAGATGTCGCCCGAGACGTTCACATCCGCGGGCATGGCAAGCGTGCGCAGGGACAGATCGCCTTTTGGTGCAATATCGTCGGTCATTGGTGGTCCCCTTTCGGGTATCGCTGGGCATCACGGTCGGAATTTCCACCCATGATTTCAGCGCGAACGCCCTAGAATCGCTTGCAATACACATCGCCTCGATATACGCGTCGCCAGTCCCCGAAAAGGGATTCCCATGTGGGAGGCGATGGCATCGCGATGTCCCAAGCCGCACCACATCGACATAGCTGTTCAGACGCGTCTGAAAAGCGTTGCAAAAAGGAGATGGCCAATGGCCAAGAAAGTAATCGGGCAACTGAAGTTGCAAGTGCCCGCCGGACAAGCAAACCCTTCACCGCCGGTTGGACCGGCGCTGGGTCAGCGCGGCATTAATATCATGGAATTCTGCAAAGGCTTCAACGCCAAGACGCAGGAAATGGAGCAAGGTGCGCCTTGCCCGACCATCATTACTTACTATCAGGACAAGTCGTTCTCGATGGAAATCAAGACGCCACCTGCGTCTTATTACCTGAAGAAAGCGGCCAAGCTGAAATCTGGCGCCAAGACTCCAAGCCGCGAAACCGTCGGTTCGGTCACTGCAAAGCAGCTTCGTGAGATTGCAGAAGCCAAGATGGTCGACCTGAACGCAAACGACGTCGAAGCAGCGATGAAGATCATCTTGGGCTCTGCGCGGTCGATGGGTATCGAGGTTAAGGGGTAAGATCATGGCAAAAATCGGAAAACGCGCCCGCTCGGCCAAAGAGGCATTCGCTGGCAAACAGAACGTGACTGTTGAAGAAGCTATCGCGCTGATCAAAGGCAACGCAAAGACGAAGTTCGACCAGACGGTCGAGATCGCCATGAACCTTGGTGTTGACCCGCGCCACGCAGACCAGATGGTCCGCGGGTCGGTCAACTTGCCAAACGGAACCGGTAAAACGGTTCGTGTCGCTGTGTTCGCACGCGGCCCGAAGGCTGAAGAAGCGCAAAAGGCGGGTGCCGACATCGTCGGCGCCGAAGACCTGATGCAAATCGTTCAGGGCGGCACGATCGATTTTGATCGCTGCATTGCAACCCCTGACATGATGCCAATCGTTGGCCGTCTGGGTAAAGTGCTTGGCCCCCGGAACCTGATGCCTAACCCTAAAGTTGGCACAGTGACCATGGACGTCGCCGAAGCCGTTGCTGCTGCAAAAGGCGGTCAAGTGACGTTCAAGGCTGAAAAAGCCGGTGTTGTGCATGCTGGTGTTGGCAAAACGTCGTTTGACGAAGCCAAGCTTGTTGAGAATGTCCGCGCGTTTGTCGAAGCTGTTTCGCGGGCACGGCCTGCGGGCGCGAAGGGCACATACATGCTGAAGGTCTCGCTGGCCTCGACCATGGGTCCGGGCGTTACGGTTGATGTATCATCGGCCACCGGCAACGACTAAACTGTCCAAAATAATAATTAAAAAGGCGCACCCTTCGGGGTGCGCCTTTTTTGTGCGGGGATCGGCCGAAATAGCGCGCGGCAATGCTCCGATATCCGCCATGCCACAATTCCGCCGTTAGTTGATCCAAATGTCTCGATTGACACTTGGTTAGAACGGGAAGCAGAAGTTTCCGACTAAGACTTGAGGCCACGATGTACTATACCAGCTATGGGACAAAATGGGGTGACCCGGACTTTGGCACGGAGAGCGGTCAAATTTTCTGGAGCTCCGACCTGACCTCTGGCCTGCAGTTCGGCGCAGGGGATTCTGTCTCCGAATTTGACGGTACATTGCAATCTGCCTTTGATGCTTGGGAAAGCGTTTCCGGGTTGGATTTCACCTACGTTTCTTCGGGAGCCAGTGATATCACAGTTATCGTTGACGCGATGCCTTCGGCCTATCCTGACAGCGTCGTTGGCTATGCCAATTGGTCAACCAATGGGACAACCATCACGTCGGGGACCCTGACCTTCGATGAAGAGGAGTTTTGGGCTCCCAATGGCGAGGGGTCGGGCACAGTTGATTTCTTTGCCGTCGCCTTGCACGAGATCGGTCATCTTATCGGCTTAGACCACTACATCCCGAGCCCGGGCGAGCCAGCTCAGATTATGAACTCTTCGATTTCGGTGGGTGAGCTTAGGTCGGGTGATATCGCCGGTGCGCAGTATATTTATGGTGCTGGCGATGGCGCTACACCTCCTCGGGCGGACGCCGTATCCCCGGAGGAAGAAGCGCCTCCTGTTGCTACAGACGATGGCGGCAGCAGTAGTGGCGCGATCGGTGCGATCATCGGATTGCTGGGGCTCGTCGTTGCCATGGTCTTTGGCGGCGGTGCCGGATTTGTCGGGCTCGCTGCGGGCCGTATGGCCGAAGGCGATGACGATGAGGACAACGCAGACGAAGAAGCGCATGAGTTTGATGACGTTCTTCTGACCGACCTTTTGCCGGTCGCTGAAGCCATGTCACACGCGGTATATGTCGACGATCTTGGCAACTTCATGGCCGATCCGAACGACCATGATCAAGACCACGAGGAAGAAGATGACCTGTTCCTCGTCTAGGAGGCAGATTAGTCGAAAATTCCGGCGACGCGACCCAAAAGCATAAAGGCTCGCGCTGTACGGGTTTCCGTCAAGGCGGCCAGTTCCTGATCGCTTAGGCGGTCGGCGATGCTGGCCAAAGTCTTATCGAAGGTGCGCAGAAAATGGTGCGAGGCATCGCGAAAAATCGAATCCTGTCGCATCCGCGCGGCGCTTAGCGCCAGTGAAGATCTGTCGCGCACGCCGCCGAGGCCGGAAACGGTCGGCCCGCGCTCGCCACTTGCAAACCGTCTCCAGATATCCGTCTTCGAGCGATCTGGCGTCAGATCATCCATGTAGATGCCGTCCTGACTAAGAAGCGTCAGCACATCCTGGCTCGCCTGGATCAAAACCGCGGCGCGTCGGTCCGCCAACGCGCGCCGCAGTGCATCAAAGCCCGCGCGGTCGTATGCGGTTTCCGGGAAGTTCATCGCCGTGATAAAATCCGCCGTCGATACTGGCGTGCCGTACATTTCGGCAGGCGTCCCAAGCGCAAGATCGGGTTGCTCGTCCATCACGGTCGGGGGCGCCATTGGCGGCACAGCGGGGCGCTCGGGCGACGGGGCAGGGACCGAAATGGGGCGTGTGGTCGCGAACTCGGCCATGGCGCTTTCCGCGCGCTTTTGGCCTTTCACGATCTCGTCGATTTTGCGTTCGACGTTTGGCCCCATTGTCGTCGCTGCCATCTGCGCCTGGGTGATGTAAATCTGGCGCATCGCATCCATCGAAACCGCAAGCCGTTCGCTTTCTTCGCGCATGATCCGCGCCGATTTAACCGCAATTGACCCGATCCAGATCAACGCCACCGGCAACAACACCGCCAGGACGACAATCAGGAACCGCAATCCGCCAAGTTCTTCGGAACCGCCAAGGCCGACAATGGCCAGAAAGGCGGTGCACATCACCAACCAAATGGCCGACACGACCAGTGCGATCTTATCAGCCGGGTCAAGCGAGGTATCGGCCGCCACGCGGCTATATATGCCAAGATCCACAGGCGGTTTGCGTTCAGAGCTTTCGGACATGGGGCGAAATGGCCCTTTCGGTCAGCTAAATTTAATGGACAAAATCTCGTAGGCTTTCTCGCCGCCAGGCGTGCGGACTTCGACGCTGTCGCCTTCATCCTTGCCGATCAAAGCGCGTGCAAGAGGCGACTTGATGTTCAGCTTACCGGACTCAATATCGGCCTCGGGTTCGCCGACGATCTGATAGGTTTTCTCTTCGTTGGTGTCTTCATCGATGATCTTTATCACCGCACCAAACTTCACTGTGCCGGACAGCCTGGACGTGTCGATCACGTCGGCAAGCGATAAGATACCCTCAAGTTCTTTAACACGGCCTTCGATGAAGCTCTGCTTTTCACGGGCGGCATGATATTCGGCGTTCTCGCTCAGATCACCATGCTCGCGCGCTTCGGCAATCGCACGGATCACCGCCGGCCGTTCGACCGACTTCAGCTTCTTCAATTCATTGTTCAGCGCGCTATGGCCGGCGCGTGTCAGCGGTATCTTTTCCACGTGAAGTCCTTTCGCCACAAGCGGCGTCAATTTCGCTTCTTAAATTCAAGCCGGGCAGGGAGAGTCAAGAGCAGATGGACTTGGAAGGCAGTCCTTTGCCCAGTTGGTTTCTATCACAAATGTGCGAGAAGGAGAGAGTTTATCGCTATTATGGCAAAGTATTCGCCCTGATACGCTGGGTCGCAATTGACGCCCGTGGTCGAAGTGCGAATAAATCGCCCGGAACAATCAAGACAAAATCAGAACAGGATCAGCCATGAGCGACATCGAACGCGAAAGCATGGAATACGACGTGGTCATCGTGGGCGCGGGGCCTGCCGGGCTTTCGGCGGCCATTCGGCTGAAACAGCTCGACCAAGAGATCAACGTGGTCGTGCTGGAAAAAGGCTCGGAAGTGGGCGCACACATCCTTTCAGGTGCGGTTCTTGATCCCGTCGGTCTGGACGCGCTGATCCCAGATTGGAAAGCCAAGGGTGCGCCGCTGACCGTACCGGTGCGCGAAGATAATTTCTACATGCTCGGCGAAGCTGGTCAGGTCCGCATCCCGAATTTTCCGATGCCGCCCTTAATGAACAATCACGGCAACTACATCGTCTCGATGGGCAATGTCTGCCGCTGGATGGCCGAGCAAGCCGAAGAAATGGGCGTGGAAATCTTCCCTGGTATGGCGTGCTCGGAACTAATTTACGGTGTGAACGGCGAAATCAAAGGCGTTGTCGCCGGCGAGTTTGGTTTGAACGCGGACGGCACCCAAAGCGACGCCTATGAGCCCGGGATGGAGCTCCATGGCAAATACGTCTTCCTTGGCGAGGGTGTGCGCGGATCGCTTTCAAAGCAGGTGATCGAGAAATACGCCCTTGATGCCAACGCTGAGCCACAGAAATATGGCCTTGGCATGAAGGAAATCTGGGAAATCGACCCTGCGTTGCACAACGAAGGCTCGGTCACGCATACGATGGGCTGGCCGTTGGGCAAGAACGCAGGCGGTGGCTCTTTCGTCTATCACCTTGAGAACAATCAGGTGTACGTCGGGTTTGTGGTCCATCTGAACTACAAAAACCCGCATCTTTACCCCTACATGGAATTTCAGCGCTTCAAGCATCACCCGATGATCGCCAAGCTGCTTGAGGGCGGAAAACGTGTCGCTTACGGCGCGCGCGCGATCACCGAGGGCGGATACCAGTCCATGCCCGACGCGGCTTTTCCGGGTGGCGCGCTACTTGGCTGTTCCGTCGGCCTCGTCAACGTCCCGCGCATCAAAGGCAACCACAACGCGATGCTGTCCGGCAAGGCCGCAGCGGAACACGCATTTGCAGCCATCAGAGAGGGTCGTTCTGGCGACAAACTTGAGGGCTATATGGCCGAGCTGAAGGAAGGTGCTATCGGTCAAGACCTGAAAAAAGTTCGCAATGTCAAACCTTTGTGGTCAAAGCACGGTCTGATGACCTCTCTGACGCTGGGTGGATTTGATATGTGGACCAACACGCTTGGGTTCTCGCTGCTTGGCACGGTCAGCCACGGCAAGAACGACGCCGAAAGCACCGGATTGGCCGCCAATTTCGCGCCCATCGACTATCCAAAGCCCGACGGCAAGCTTAGCTTTGACCGCCTTACCAACGTCAGCTTTTCAATGACGAACCACGAGGAAAGCCAGCCCGCGCACCTAAAGTTGAAGGACGCCAGCATTCCGATCTCGGTGAATCTGCCGAAATATGCAGAACCGGCGCAACGCTATTGCCCCGCAGGCGTTTACGAAGTGGTCGACGAGCAATTCGTGATCAACTTCCAGAACTGCATTCACTGCAAAGCCTGCGACATCAAAGACCCGTCACAAAATATCGTCTGGACCACGCCACAGGGCGGGGACGGGCCGAATTATCCGAATATGTAACACATCCGTCATGATCGGCGGTCATAGTGCCGCCCCGCATTGCCTCTTAGGGGGCGCGCCACTACCTTTTTTATCAACCGCGACAACAAGGATAGCCTGATGCCGTTGATCCGTACTTTGACGATTGCTGCCGCACTGGCCGTGGCGTCCCCTGTTTTGGCAGAACCTGCTTCGGGCAGTTACCTCGCCGCGCGTTCGGCGATGATCGCCCACGACTACGAGGAGGCCGCGCAACAGTTCTCTCGCGCGCTTGTGCGTGATGGGCGCAATCCGGTGCTGCTGGAAAACGGCTTGACCGCCTATATCGGTCTTGGCGATCTTGACCGCGCCGCGCCGCTGGCCCGTCGCCTTACTGAAGTTGGCGCGTCAAGCCAGATCGCAGCACTTGTGCTTGCCGGAGACGCCGCCGCGCGCGGCAACTGGGACGGCCTTCTGGCCGATCTGGACGCCGGCATGACCGTCGGGCCTTTGTTCGATAGTCTTCTTAAGGCATGGGCGGAACTTGGCGCTGGCCGGATGGGCGAGGCGCTTGCGGGATTTGATGCGGTTACTGGTAATCAGGGCGTCGAAGCTTTTGGCTTGTACCACAAGGCTCTTGCGCTGGGCTCGGTCGGCGATTTTGAAGGTGCGGCTGATATCTTCTCGGGCGAAAGCGGCACCACGATCCGCCTCACACCGCGCGGGATCATCGCCTATGTGCAGATCCTCAGCCAATTGGAGCAGCCACAGGTCGCGATTGATCTTTTGGACGCAACTTTGGGCGCCACGCTTAATCCACAGCTTGTTGCGATGAAGGCCGCTCTTGAATCCGGGGAAACGCTGCCGTTTGACGCGGTCCGCACGCCCGCCGATGGCGTTGCCGAGATTTACCATTCCATAGGCGGCGCCCTGCGCGGTGAAGCTCAGGAAGCCTACACACTGCTTTACACGCGTATGGCGCTGGCGATCCGTCCCGACCATATCGACGCCCTGCTTGCGACGGCCGAAATCCTTGAAAGCCTCGATCAATACGATCTTGCCACCGAAGTTTACGACACCGTCCCCCGAACGTCGCCGGTCTATTACGCCGCCGAACTAGGGCGCGCGGCGGCTCTGCGTCGCTCGGACCGTTCCGATGCGGCAATCGAAGTCCTCAAGCAGTTGTCTGAAAGTCACGGCGATATTCCGTCAGTCCAGATTGCGCTGGCCGACGCCTATCGCCAGATCGAGAACTTCGAGGCGTCGCTGGCGCCCTATGCCCGCGCGCTTGAATTGATCGGTGAACCACAAGAACAGCACTGGATCGTTTATTTCGCCCGCGGTATTGCGCATGAACGGCTAGATCGGTGGGGCGACGCCGAGGCCGATTTCCGCGCCGCCTTGGACCTGCGCCCCGAACAGCCACAGGTGCTGAACTACCTCGGATATTCCTTCCTTGAGATGAACGAAAACCTCGACGAAGCGCTTGATCTGATCGACCGTGCCGTCACCCAGCGCCCCGATTCGGGGTACATCGTTGATAGTCTTGGCTGGGGGCTTTACCGCGTTGGCCGCTACGCCGAAGCCGTTGGGCACATGGAGCGCGCGGTCGAATTGCTGCCGGTCGACCCCATCGTAAACGACCACCTTGGTGATGTTTATTGGGCTGTTGGCCGCGAGCGCGAAGCCGAATTCCAATGGCACCGCGCTCTGTCCTTCATCACCGATGACACTGACCCCGACGATGTCGAAGCCGGGCGTATACGGCGCAAGCTTGAGGTTGGTCTTGATGTCGTTTTGGTTGAGGAAGGCGAGCCGCCTCTGAAGTTTGCGAACGACGATGGTTAACGTCTTTGCACCGGCAAAGATCAACCTGACGCTTCACATCACCGGACAACGCGACGACGGCTTTCATCTGCTTGACTCGCTGGTGACCTTCGCAACCGTGGGGGATAAGCTGCACCTGGAAAAAGCGGGTGTGTTTTCGCTCATCGTTGAAGGCCCCGAGGCCGCTGGCGTTCCGGCCGACATGGACAACCTCGCCCTGCGCGCGGCCGCATTGGTGAGCGCCGACCTGAAAGCGGCGATCACGCTGACCAAAAACCTCCCGACGTCTTCCGGAATAGGCGGAGGGTCGGCAGATGCAGCGGCGGCATGGCGCGGGATGCTGGGACTTGAAGGCAACGGCGAGACCTTTGCAGACCGCCACTATGCGATGCCCGAAATCCTGCTTAAAACGCAACTCCGCGCCCTAACGAGGCTTGGCGCAGACGTCCCGATGTGCATTGCCTCCTCTCCCGCGCGCGTGCGCGGTATCGGCGACAGATTGGCTCTGCACCCATTGCCGACGTTGCCTGCGGTGCTGGTTAACCCGCGTGTGCCGGTATCAACGCCGCAGGTTTTCAAGTCGATGAAAACGCGGGAAAATCTGCCAATGCCCGAGACCATCCCGGCGTTTGAAGCCGCGTCTGACCTTATTGATTGGCTTCAGGGACAACGCAACGATCTGCAAGTTCCGGCCATTGCGATTGTGCCCGAAATCTCCACGGTCCTGGACCGTCTTACTGCATGCGCCGGCGCAAAGCTGGTCCGCATGTCGGGGTCAGGTGCGACCTGTTTTGCGCTTTTCGATGACGTCGAAGCCGCGAAAGCTGCCGCGGGCGCGCTCTACACTGAACGGCCCAACTGGTGGGTCGCAGGCTGCATGCTTGGCAATATGTCTGGACGGGCATTGCCGAAATAACCTAAGTGGTTGGCGCTTTTGCCTCCCCTTTCCCCTTTTCCAACTCCGCCCCGCGCGCTACTTCTGGAGAAAGAGGAGCCGTTGCCATGCTAACCGTCATATCCCCCGCCAAACGCCTTGATTGGTCCGACCGGGCTGTCACACCGACCGCACCGAATTTCCAGACCGAAGCCACACAGTTGGCCGGCCACGCGCGGCAGTTGACGCTTGGCAAACTGAAATCGATGATGGATCTTTCGGACAATCTGGCGCGCCTCAATCGTGACCGCTTCCGCGCCTTCGTGGACGCCCCCGACGCTACCGCAACCCGCCCCGCCGTCTTCGCCTTCGCGGGGGATACTTATCAGGGCCTTGAGGCAGCAACTCTTGACCCAAACACCCTAGAGCGCGCGCAAAACCACCTGCGCATCCTATCCGGGCTTTACGGCGTGTTGCGCCCGCTTGATGGGATCCAACCTTACCGCCTTGAAATGGGCAGCCGCCTGAAAACCCGTCGAGGCACATCGCTTTATGACTTCTGGGGTGACACGATCTCCAAGTCGCTGAACGGCGCCGCTGAAGCCGTCGGCACCGATCTTTTGGTGAACTGCGCCAGTCAGGAATACTTTGGCGCAGTCGACCGTCAGGCGTTGAAGCTTCAGATCATCACCCCGCAATTTTATGAGGTGAAGGGGGGCACACCCAAAATCGTCAGCTTCTTTGCCAAAAAAGCGCGCGGTGCGATGGCGCGGTTCATCGTCGAAAACCGCGTGACCAGCGTCGAGGGTTTGCGCGATTTCGACCTTGGCGGTTATCGCTTCCAGATGGATCTTGGCGACGCCGCAACGCTTGTCTTCCACCGCGATGCACAAGCTGCCAGTCAGGCGGCCTGACACTCTCAGATCGTAACCTGAGCGACGGGTTCTCTAGCGCGCTCTGCCTTAGGGTCTTCAACCGCCATTGGCAGGCATGGCACAGCATCCAAAGGCCGTGCCGTCAGGATATGATCGATAAGTTTTATGCCAGGCTTGTTAAGGTAATCGTTAATGCCAGCGGCCAGAATGTCCTCGGCATCCCCTTCCATCGCGTGTGCGGTGATCGCAACAATGGGGCAGGCTCCCAGACCCTGCTCGAGTTCCGTCGCGCGGATGTGACGCGGGGCCTCCTTGCCATCATTTTCGGCATGGAAATATCGGTGAAAAAGATATCTGGACGCGCGGCTTGAAACGCCTCGATTGCTTCCATTCCGTTCTCGGCAAAGACAAGACCGCTATTCAGCGCCTTCAGCATTTTCTCAACCGCGAAACGGTTGGTACGATTGTCTTCTGCTGCCATGACCTGCATGCGTCGCACACCGGGTTCAGCAGGCTGCGGAACGGCAACTTTCGAAGGTTCCGGCGCGACAGCGCCTTCTAAAACTGTCTCGGTAGGCGCTTGTTCTTGTGGTACAGTGGCGTCTGTAGAAGCCTCAAATGCCGTTGGCGGAGCGACCGCCTCGTGTCCTCTCAAATGTGTATCCTCGTCGTCGCCTTCCCCAATTTACAGGGAGCGACCAGCGGCGACAGCTCGCTTATGCCAGTCATCATAGCCGCGCGTAGAAACGGTCGCGGCAACAACCGGTCGAACGCCATATCGCCCATTGGCGTTTTTGTCGGCCCGACCACCACTTTGAATAGTCCGGCTGATTTGAGCTGCACTTTCAATGCCGCGGCAATCGCAAAGCGGTCCTCGCCGTCTTTGGGTTGGCCCACAACGATCACATCGCGCGCATTTGGATTTTCGCCGGAAATATCGTCAAATCCATCAACCGGCACGGGCGTTAGTCCGATCAAGCCAAGCTGTTTGGCCAATACCGTCCGGTCCATCCCCGGTTCTTTCACAATGATCGCACGATCAAGCCAGGCAGGGGCGCTAACGTCCATGGGCCACTCCGCCGTCCGTCACCTTCACGCAACAAAGCCAGTTATGGCCCGATCACGGTAAATAAGCGGTTAATCTGGGCGACCAAGGGGCGATGTTCTCGCCCTAGTCGCTTGAAAGCAATGCCTGCAAGGCCCGGCGAAACACGTCAGCATCCGGGCCAAGATTGTCCATCAATGACGTCTCAAACGTTGCCGCAACCGGCGTCATCGTCGCGATCAGATCGCGGCCCTTGTCAGTCAATTCCAACGCCACCAGCCGCCCGTCATCTGGGTCGGGGCGCCGCGACACGAACCCCGCCGCTTCAAGGCGCGTGGCGGCCCGGCTGACCCGGCTTTTCTCCATCGCGACCTTCTTTTGGATATCGCGCACGCTGACACTGGGCGACTGGCTCAGATGTGCCACAACACGCCATTCCGCAAGGCTGATCCCAAACCGCGCGCGGTATTCCCGCTCGAACGCGCGGCTTGTGCGCTCGGCCAGAACCGCAAGTTGATACGGTAGAAATTCTTCCAGATCGAAGTCACTCATGACGCTCACAAAGCCACAATCCCAGGCAATTGCCCAGCCCAGCCCATCGCGTTCGCGTCGCCCGCGTGTTGCAGCCTGTCTGGAATGCGCGGCCCAACGTGGTATCGTTCAACCAAGGAGGCGCTTGCCATGACCAACTTCGATCAACACTTGGACGAAACCCTTGCTGCCATTGATGCCGACGGCTTGATGAAGGCCGAGCGCGCTATCACCTCGCCGCAGTCGGCACACATCACGGTCGCGGGCCGTACAATGCTGAACCTATGCGCCAACAACTACCTCGGGCTTGCCGATGATCCCCGGCTTATCAACGCCGCCAAAGGCGCACTTGATAGCCACGGGTTTGGTATGGCCTCGGTGCGTTTCATCTGCGGCACGCAAGACCTTCACTGCGAACTTGAGGCCCGGCTTGCCGCTTTTCTCGGGATGGAGGACGCAATCTTGTTCGCCGCCTGCTTCGATGCAAACGGCGGCGTTTTTGAACCGCTTTTGGGCCCGCAGGACGCGATCATCTCAGATGCCTTGAACCACGCGTCCATCATCGACGGCATCCGGCTTTGCAAGGCGCAACGCTACCGCTACGCCAATTCGGATATGGACGATCTTGAAGCCAAACTGAAAGAGGCCAAGGCGAACGGCGCGCGATTTATAATGGTTGCCACGGACGGCGTGTTCTCGATGGACGGGACCCTCGCCAAGCTTGCTGACATTCGCGCTTTGGTTGACGCATACGACGCCCTTTTGATGGTGGATGACTGCCATGCAACCGGGTTCATAGGCCCGAAAGGGACGGGAACCCCGGCGCATGCGGGCATCAAAGCCGATATCCTTACCGGCACTCTTGGCAAAGCGATGGGTGGCGCAATCGGTGGCTACGTTGCGGCGTCAAAGCGCATCGTCGATCTTTTGCGCCAACGCGCACGGCCCTACCTTTTCTCAAACGCGCTGCCCCCCATGGTCTGCGCCGCCGGGGTCGAGGCGATACGTCTTGTCGAAGCCGGCGATGACCTGCGCGCGCGCCTCTTCGACAACACGGCCTACTGGCGCGTTTCCCTGGAAACGGCAGGATTCAAAACCTTGCCCGGTGAACACCCGATCGTCCCTGTCATGCTTGGCGACGCCCGCCTTGCGCAAGCCATGGCTGCGCGTCTTGGCGACCTTGGCATCTACGTCGCGGGCTTCTTCTTTCCCGTGGTCCCGAAAGGTCAGGCGCGCATCCGCACTCAGATGAACGCAGCCCTTACGCGAGAAGACCTTGACCGCGCAGCCGAGGCCTTCCAACAAGCTGGACGCGAAACAGGTGCAATTTGACTAAAATTGCATTTCTTCTTGGAAAAAATACTGCGGGGGTTTGGGGGCAGCGCCCCTGTCCCGGCGGCGAAACAGGGACAGGCCGATGACCAACCAGATGAAAGCCCTTGCCAAGACAACCGCCGCACCGGGCCTCGACATGATCGACGCGCCGGTGCCTGAGATAGGCGCAGACGATGTGCTGATCCGCATCAAGAAAACTGGTATCTGCGGCACCGACATCCATATCTGGGACTGGGACGAATGGGCGGCCAAGACGGTTCCTGTGCCGCTTATCACGGGCCACGAGTTTGCCGGTGAGATCGTCGAACTTGGCCGCAATGTCACCGACCTTACTCTTGGCCTAAGGGTCTCGGGTGAAGGACATTTGATCGGTAAGCATTCCCGCCAGTCCCGCGCCGGAAAGTTCCACCTCGACCCGCAAACGCGGGGGATCGGCGTTAATGAACAAGGCGCATTTGCCGAATACCTGCGCCTTCCGGCATTTAACGCCGTTCCCCTTCCCGACGCTATCGACGACGAGATCGGTGCCATCCTTGATCCCCTGGGAAATGCAGTTCACACAGCCCTCAGCTTCGATCTTGTGGGCGAGGACGTTCTTGTCACCGGTGCGGGGCCGATCGGGATCATGGCCGCCGCCGTCGCTCGTCACGTTGGCGCGCGGCACGTTGTGATCACAGACGTCAATCCAGATCGTCTGGCGCTTGCCCAAAGGGTCGCAGACGTAGTCCCGGTGAACGTAATGACAGAAGATTTGCACGATGTAATCACAAAGCTGAAAATGAAAGAGGGCTTTGACGTCGGCCTTGAGATGTCTGGCAATCAACGCGCCATGGATCAGATGGTCGAAGCGCTGGTGATGGGTGGGCGCATTGCGCTTCTGGGCATCCCGCCGGGGAAATCTCCTGTCGATTGGTCGCGCATCGTGTTCAAGGCGATCACCCTGAAAGGCGTGTACGGCCGTGAAATATTTGAGACCTGGTACAAGATGATCGCCATGCTGGAAAACGGACTTGATGTGCGCAACGTCATCACGCATCGCATGTCGGTTGATGATTACCGGATGGGTTTTGAGACAATGAAATCCGGGCAATCCGGCAAGATTGTACTGGATTGGACCTGACCCGACCGCAGGGCCGGTGGGCGCGAAACTGCAGAAACCCCATCGTAACATTCTAGCTATTCGTAACGATCAGCACCCTATTCAGGGCCAGAGCGGGCGGTAGTTCTTCCCTGTAAGCATAGACGACGAACAGGATATCCGAACGATGGGCCGCCACCCGGATCCCCAGAATTGACCGGACGCTGGCCTGCACCAGAATACAACTTGCCGCCTGAAACCCAAGATAATCGATCATCGACGGCTTTTGTTTTCGCCTTGCGGCCCTTCGCCTTCAGCCTTGACCGCTACAATTTTAATCAGAGCAAAACCGTCCGGCAAGGTTCACAGGGAACGCTCTGTGAGCCCCGCGCTAAAGGCTGGCGAAGGCCTCATGAATTGACATCGTTGCACGCGCAACGATATACTCTACGGGCCTTGTGGAGCGCCTGAAATGACTAGCAAACCCGACCTGTCCGGACTGACCCAAGCGGACGCCTCAAACGGCATAATTAAGGGCTATATGCCCGGTTTTGGGAATGATTTTGAAACCGAGGCGCTGCCAGATGCCTTGCCGCAAGGCATGAATTCCCCACAGCGCGTGAACTACGGGCTCTACGCCGAACAGCTCTCGGGAACCGCTTTCACGGATGTGCGCCCTGAACGGACGTGGTGTTACCGTATTCGCCCATCGGTAAAGCATTCCGCGCGCTACATGAAGGTCGATCTGCCGTATTGGAAGACCGCGCCACACATCAACGAAGACGTGATCAGCCTTGGTCAGTACCGCTGGGACCCGGTGCCCCACGGCGATCAGCGCCTCACCTGGCTCACGGGGATGCGCACTATGACCACCGCCGGAGACGTCAACACACAGGTCGGTATGGCCAGCCACATCTACCTTGTGACTGACAGCATGGTGGACGCCTATTTCTACTCGGCCGACAGCGAGCTTCTGGTGGTGCCTCAGGAAGGACGCCTGCGATTTTGCACAGAACTTGGCATCATTGACCTTGCCCCCCAGGAAATTGCAATCATGCCGCGCGGCCTTGTTTACCGCGTCGAAGTGCTTGAGGGCCCGGCCCGTGGGTTCGTCTGCGAAAACTATGGCCAGAAGTTTGAATTGCCCGGACGCGGCCCTGTCGGCGCAAACTGCATGGCAAACCCCCGAGATTTCAAGGCGCCCGTGGCGGCATTCGAGGACCGGGAGGTAGCCTCAAAGCTAACGATCAAATGGTGTGGGCAATTCCACGAAACGCCCATCCCACAAAGCCCGCTTGATATCGTCGCGTGGCACGGCAACTACGCTCCAATGAAGTACGACCTGAAGACCTACTGCCCGGTTGGCGCAGTCTTGTTCGATCATCCGGATCCGTCGATTTTCACCGTTTTGACTGCGCCCTCATCGCATCCCGGAACGGCGAATATCGACTTCGTGTTGTTCCGCGAGCGCTGGCTGGTCAGCGAAAACACTTTCCGCCCGCCGTGGTACCACAAGAATGTCATGTCCGAGCTGATGGGCAACATCTACGGGCAATACGACGCGAAACCACAGGGCTTCGTTCCGGGTGGTATGAGCTTGCACAATATGATGCTGCCGCATGGCCCGGACCGTGATGCATTTGAAAAAGCGACCGAATCAAACCTTGGTCCTGCCAAGTTGGAAAACACCATGTCGTTCATGTTCGAAACGCGTTTTCCGCAACACCTGACAGAATTCGCCGCAGAGGAAGCTCCGTTGCAGGATGATTATATTGACTGCTGGACGTCGCTGGAGAAGAAATTCGACGGATCCGCAGGGGAGAAATGACATGGGCGATATGATTTTCTGGGCGATTGCGACGGTGGCCTTGATCGTTGGCTTTCGCTGGTGGCAGAAGCGCGGGAAATAGGGGCGCTTGCCTCGCCGCCAAAAGCGGCTCACCCAGGATTT
>NZ_JBVCWP010000053.1:0-17958 GCF_057460485.1 Boseongicola sp. | reverse complement strand
TCTGGCGGAAACCAACACCGCATACCCAAGCAACACGACCGATGAACAGGCTATTAATGCCCAATATAAAAACCAGAAATCCCACATCGAGGCGTCTCGCGGCAAAGCGATTGCAGAGATCGCGCCCCAGGCCAAAATAGCTTTCGGATTGGTCAGGTGGATCGCCAAGCCGCGCAGAAAACTATGCCTGCTTCCGTCTGCCCGTGCTGACAAAGACCTGCCGTACCACGCAGACCGCAGCGATTCGATCGCCAGTCATAACAATTACACCGCGCCGACTTATGCGCGTCGTCCCTTTCCGATCGCCGTCGACGAGATTGCCAAAGTCGCGGGACCTGGGCTTGCGCCTGCTAACATTCAGCCGACAAGAACAACCCAAAGGTCAACGCTCACTTGCGGGCCTCATCCATGATCGTACGCATTTCACGGATCGCGGGTTCAAGCCCCAGGAAGATTGCCTCACCAATCAGGAAATGCCCGATATTCAATTCCCGCACTTCCGCAATCGCCGCCACCGGCGCCACCGTGTCATACGTCAGTCCATGTCCGGCATGCACCTCAAGCCCAAGCGAATGCGCGAAGTTCGACATCTCGCAAAGGCGCACCAACTCGGCGTCGCGTTCCTCGAAGAGACCGTCGGCATGGGCCTCGCAATACGCCCCGGTGTGCAATTCAATCACTTCCGCGCCAATCCGGTTCGCCGCCTCGATCTGGCGCATTTCTGCCGCGATGAAAATCGAGACCCGGCACCCGGCATCACGCAAAGGTGCGATAAAATGCGCCAGACGGTTCTCGTCCCTCGCGACTTCCAGCCCACCCTCGGTGGTGCGCTCTTCCCGCTTTTCCGGAACAATACACACAGCATGCGGCTTGTGACGCAATGCTATTTTTTGCATCTCGTCCGTCGCTGCCATCTCGAAATTCAAGGGCACTGACAAAACGTCCATCAGACCATCAATGTCGGCATCCGAGATATGCCGGCGGTCTTCGCGCAAATGCGCGGTGATCCCGTCTGCTCCGGCTTCCTCGGCAATCTTGGCCGCGCGCAACGGGTCAGGATACGCCCCTCCGCGCGCGTTGCGCACAGTAGCCACGTGATCGATGTTTACGCCCAATCTGAGGGGGATTAGCTCTGCCATGTTGGCCTCCTTGCCCTTGTCTGGGCAGAGACTAGTAGCGCGCGCCGACTTAACAAGCGCAAAGGGGCGGGAAACCCGCCCCAAAAGGAATTAGTGAACGTTCACCGGGGCGAAATCGTTCTGACGCGCCAAAGCAAATGCCATCGAACGGTCTTTGACCAAAGCAAGACGCGCGCCATCAGCCGAATGGACGGCATAGATATGCTCACTGCCCATGGCTTGATCCTGCACATCTTCCGGCAGGTCCGCGACCGCCACCTGACGAACGTAGACAATCTTATCAGCGTCCAGCTTTTTGAAATCAAATTGCGTATTCATACCATCTGCTCCTCTCAAGTCTTATTTATGCGGATTGTCTGCACCACCTGATCCGGCACGGCGCGCGCCATATCGATATGCAGCAAGCCGTTTTCCATCGACGCGCCCGCAACATCGACTCCATCAGCTAACAAAAATGTCCGCTGAAACTGCCGCGCCGCGATCCCACGATGCAAAAACACCCGATCCGCACCGTCATCTGCCTGCTTTCCCCGCACAACAAGCTGCCGGTTCTCTACTGTGATCGACAAGTCGTCCTCACCAAATCCGGCCACTGCCAGCGTGATGCGGAACCCGTTGTCACGCACCTGCTCTATATTATACGGGGGGTAGCCGTTTTCGGATTTCGCTGTGCGTTCCACCAGCCGTTCAAGCTGGTCAAAGCCCAGAAGATAGGGGTGCGTCCCCAAGGTTAGTTTTGTCATGCGACGTCCTTATAAAGCGACGGTGCGGTGTCCGGCCCCTATCGGCGACCGGTTGAGTTAGAAATATGGGGACGCAATGCGGCGTTAACAAGGCCAGTTCGCGCTTTGAAATTAAGGGCGTTCACGTTATCTAAAGGTCTGACACACAACCCTCGGCCAAATAACATGACGCAAGCTCCGCCACACAAGATGGACCACGAAGAGGTTCTGCGCTTCAAGCTTGAAACGTGGCGGCGCGAGCATCGCGACCTCGACGAGGCAATCCGTGCGCTGGACGATCGTGGAACAGGCGATCCTTTGACCGCAAAACGCCTGAAAAAGCAGAAACTTTTGCTCAAAGACCGCATTGCTCAGCTTGAAGACGAATTGACGCCCGATATCATTGCCTGAAACGTTGCGACCCTTGAGCTCCATCGCTAGGGTCCGCTCGAAACCACGGGGGATCAGCGCTTGACCGTAAAAGTTGGCATCATCATGGGCAGTCAATCCGACTGGCCGACCATGAAACCCGCATGCGAAATTCTCGACACGCTTGGCGTTGCATACGAGACTAAGATCGTCTCTGCGCACCGCACCCCGGATCGCCTCTGGGACTACGGCAAAACTGCCGCTGATCGCGGTCTGCAAGTGATTATCGCTGGTGCAGGTGGTGCCGCCCACCTTCCCGGCATGATGGCCTCCAAGACCCGCATCCCCGTGATTGGCGTTCCCGTCGAAACCCGCGCCCTGAACGGCCTCGACAGTCTCTATTCGATCCTGCAAATGCCGCGCGGTTTTCCCGTAGCCACAATGGCAATCGGCGGCGGTATGAACGCGGGCCTGATGGCCGCCCAGATGCTTGCCACAACCGATGCCACCCTCGCCGCCCGTATCGACGCTTGGCGAGACGCCCTCACAGCCTCGATCCCGCAAGAGCCCCGCGATGACTAAGCCGCTAAATCCCGGACAAACCATCGGGATCCTCGGCGGAGGCCAGCTTGGTCGAATGCTGTCGATGGCCGCCGCCCGCCTGGGCCTCAAAGTCCACATCTATGAGCCCGGAGCGAACCCGCCCGCAGGTGAGACCGCCCACCGGCTCACCACCGCATCATACGACGACGCCGAAGCTCTTGCCGCCTTCGCCGAAAGCGTCGACGTGGTCACTTACGAATTCGAGAACGTCCCCGCCGCCGCCCTCGACCTGATCGAAGCGCGCGTGCCGATCCGCCCCAACCGCCAGACGCTTGCCACCAGTCAGGACCGCCTGGCCGAAAAGACATTCCTGATCGACATCGGCCTCGCAACGGCTCCCTTCGCCACCGTCAACACCGAGGCCGACCTGGCGCAGGCATTGGCTCAAATCGGCATGCCCTCAATCCTGAAAACCCGACGCCTTGGTTATGACGGCAAAGGGCAGGCGCGCATCAATGACCGCCACGACGCCCCCGCAGCGCTTGCCGCGATGAACGGGGCCGATGCGATTCTTGAAGGTTTCGTCAATTTCGACCGCGAAATCAGCGTCATTGCCGCGCGTGGCCTCGACGACACCATCGCCTGCTTTGAACCGGGCGAAAACGTCCACAAGGACGGCATCCTCGATACCACGCGGGTCCCCGCTGACATCTCCGCCGCGACCCGCGAACGCGCCTTCGGCATCGCAGGCACAATCCTGACCGCGCTCGACTATATCGGGGTGATCGGCGTCGAGATGTTCGTGTCCAGCGATAACCTCATCATCAACGAATTCGCCCCGCGCGTGCACAATTCAGGCCATTGGACCGAAGCCGGCGCGGTCATCGACCAGTTTGAACAACACATCCGTGCCGTCGCAGGCTGGCCGCTTGTAGATCCCTTGCGTCACTCGGACGTTGAAATGACCAACCTCATTGGCGACGACATCAATCAAACGCATGACATCGCATGCGAAACCGGCGCGCGGCTCCACCTGTACGGCAAAGCCGAAGCGCGTCCGGGCCGCAAGATGGGCCACGTCACCCGCATTCTTGGCCCCGTAACCGACCGCAACTGACATGCGCCGCATCCGCCTCGCCACCCGCGGTCTGATCTTCAAAGACGACAAACTTCTTCTCGTCAACGCATGGCCCGACGGCAAAAGCGACCTTATGTGCGCCCCCGGCGGAGGGGCCGAGCTTCACCAATCCCTTCCAGAAAACCTCGCGCGCGAAGTCCTTGAGGAAACCGGCCTGACCGTAGCCGTTGGCGCGTGTGTCCTGATCAACGAGTTCCACGATCCCGACGGCGACTTTCATCAGGTCGATATCTACTTTCGCTGCACGGTTGTCGCGGGCGAAACCTCAGAAGATTGGAAAGACCCCGAAGGCGTCGTCACCGACCGCCGCTGGGTCACGCGCGCGGAATTGGCCACCTTGCGCGTCAAACCCGATAGCTTGGCTGACGTCGCATGGGATCACGATGAACGCGCCGCCTATGACCTCTTGGAACCCATCCTGCGCTGACCGCCCAGCACGCCCAAAGCGACGCCGCCAAGCACCACGGCGCTGGCCATGATCAACCGCCCGCTGGCCACCTCGCCCAAGATCAAAACGCCGCCCAAAACCGCGATCACCGGCACCGTAAGCTGAACCAACGCCGCCACCGCCGCGTCCAGCTTCGGCAAAACACTGTACCAAAGCGCATAGCCCAAGCCCGACGTCATCGCGCCGCAGACAATCGCCAGAAATGCGCCTGACACGCTCATGCCATCCTGCACGATTAACAAGGCCACCAAGGCAAAAGGGATCGAACAGATGAAATTCGCCCCCGTTTCGGCCATCGGATCGCTCGCCCCGCGCCCGGCCAGCGAATAAATGCCCCAACTGACTGCGGCGATCCCCATCATCAACGCTGCTCCCAAAGGAGGCGCCCCGAACGCGCCCGGCCACAAAAGCCAGACCAACCCGCCAAACGCCACGGCCGCACCAACCCAGCGCAAAACGGGCGGCCTCTCGCCTTTGAGCAAGGCCCCAGCGAACATCGTCACTTGCACGCCGCCAAACAGGATCAAGGCCCCGACACCCGCGTCCAAAGCCACATAAGCGAACGAAAAGCCCAGCATATAGGCCATGAGTGATCCGGTCCCGACCGCACGCCGCCTCACCAACAATGGCGGCAAACCACCTCGCAATAGAAGCAAAACCCCTAGGCACACCGCCCCTGCCACAACCCGCAATGCCTGAAAGGCAGCCGGTCCGGTCGTGCCATCCAAAAGCGCCCAACGATTGAGGATCGAATTCGACGCAAAGGCGACCATTGTCAAAGCGGTGAGCGCAAGAAGCCTCATCCCTCTTGGCCGCTTTCATCGTCCGCAAAGGCCTTGGCATAAGAATGGGGTATCACTTTGGACAGATCTTCTGCCCCGCGGCCAGCATCCATCATCTGCGCGTACCTGTCGGCGGCAGCGTCGATGGCCGGAACATTCGCACCGACACACGACGCCGCGCGTCTTATCACCGCAAGGTCCTTTAGAATGCCCGCAACAGAAAAGCCGACGGCCTCCATGTCTCCACGGATCATCGGAAGGCGCGTCACAAAGGCAGGCGCGGCCGCAGGGCTCGTCTCCAAAAACCCCAGCATCGTCTCAAACGGCAAGCCCAGCCTTGCGCCCGTTTCCATCGCCTCCGACAGGACTTCCCACATTCCGCCCAGCGCCATGTTGTTGACAATCTTGGCCGATGCGCCCGCTCCAAGCGGTCCTACGTGCACGCATTTTGCCGACAACAGCGCGCCAACCGGTGCAAACCGCTCCACGTCAGCATCGTGGCCCCCAATGAATATGCCGATGGTTCCTGCAACCACCATGTTCGGGCCCCCGGAGATCGGCGCATCTAGGAGGCGCCCCTGCGCCGTTTCGATCGCGCCCACCATCTGTCGCACAATATCAGGCGACACAGTCGAAGTCTCGACCACCAACCGGCTGCCCAAATCCAACGCGGCCAAACTGGCAAGCACCTCGCGCACGGCGGCGTCATCAAACAATGACAGGATCAAAACATCTGAGGTTGCGACAAGGTCTTCAAGACTGCCGGTCACTTGAAAACCATCCGCCTTCGCGCGCGCTGCGTCGACGCCGCTGCGCGTCCATCCGCGGACTTCGACACCTTGTGTTGCCAGCCGCGCGGCCAAGGCCCAGCCCATACGGCCCAACCCGATTATTCCAATCCGCTCCACCATCAGAATGCCTTTCGTTCCTTTTTTGCCAAGACCCGCTTCGAATGAGTCGCCAAAAAACGGCTCTGGTCCTTAGCGAATATCTAAAGCCGCGAACGTCAGCACCGGCGCAATACCGCCGTTACGCCGGCGTCGTGCCGACGTGGGTTTTTAGCCCTTCCAAGCCCCATTTCGCACGGTGTCGATCATCAGTTGTACGTTCTCAGGATCAGCGTCCGGCGTGATCCCGTGGCCAAGGTTAAAGATATGGGGACCCTTTGATAATACCCGACAAATCTCGCCTGTTTCGTCCACCAAAGCTTGTCCACCTGTCACCATATGGCTTGATTTCAGGTTGCCCTGTACACAGCCATCAACCTGCACGTGCTCCGCCGCCCAGGCAGCATCAACCGAGTTGTCCAAAGCCACACAATCGGCCCCCGTAGCCTTTGAAAACCCAATATATTTTTCGCCAGCCTCGCGCGGGAAGACAATCACAGGAATACCCGGATGCCGCACTTTCATTTCCGCTATGATCCGCCTCGTGGGTTCCAGCGCAAACTCTTGAAAATCTTCCCCTTTCAGCGATCCAGCCCAGCTATCAAACAACTTTACGACTTCCGCCCCGGCCTCGATCTGCGCCGAGAGATATTCAATCGTTGCTTCCTCGATCCGACCCATAAGCGCTCTAAAAAGCGGGCGATTTCCGGCCTTTAAAGCATGCGCAGGCCCCTGATCAGGCGTGCCACGGCCCGCGATCATATATGTCGCAACCGTCCAGGGCGCGCCCGCAAAGCCGATCAACGTCGTCTCTTTTGGCAACTCACGCGCCAATGTGCGAACCGTGCCATAGACCGGTGCAAGGAGATCATGGATCGCATCGCCGGGCTTCAACGCATCAAATCCAGCCTGATCCGTGATCGTCGACAGCCGCGGTCCCTCGCCAGTGACAAACCAAAGGTCCGCGCCCAGCGCTTGAGGGATCAACAGAATATCGGCGAAAAGAATAGCCGCATCAAAGCCATAGCGTCTGATTGGCTGAAGCGTGACCTCGGCTGCAAGGTCGGAATTATAGCACAAAGACAGAAAGTCCCCGGCCTCGGCGCGCGTCGCGCGATATTCCGGCAGATACCGTCCAGCTTGCCGCATCATCCAGATCGGAGGGGTGTCCAACGTCTCGCCAGCCAGCGCGCGCAGAATCAACTTTTCTTTTGCCATGTCAGAATACCTTCATTGATCGACGAAAGAGGTCCCAGTCAGAGGTACGATTGTCAACACAATCAGTTGTCAGTATTTTCCGAGGCCCTTAGACATTCACTCATGAGAAAAATGCCCGATATCGAAAATCCGTTCCGCATCGGCACCCGAGGGTCTCCTCTGGCGCTTGCGCAAGCCCACGAAACCCGCGACCGCCTTTGCGCCGCATTCGATCTGCCATCCGAGGCCATCGAGATCGTTGTGATCAAAACGACCGGCGATGCGATCCTTGACCGACCATTGAAGGAGATCGGCGGAAAGGGCTTGTTTACGCGGGAAATCGAGGACGACCTGCTTGCAGGCAGGATCGACATCGCCGTCCATTCCATGAAGGATATGCCCGTTGATCAACCGGGCGGTCTGACACTCGATTGCTACTTGCCTCGCGAAGACGTCCGCGACGCGTTCATCGCACCCGCAGGCGGCACGCTTTCTGGCCTCGCCCCCGGCACCAAGGTCGGCACGTCATCGCTCCGCCGCAAAGCGCAACTTCTGAACCGACGCCCCGACCTTGAGATCGTCGAGTTTCGCGGTAACGTTCAGACAAGGTTGAAGAAACTTGAAGCTGGCGTGGCCCATTGTACCTTCCTTGCGATGGCTGGTCTGAACCGTCTCGGCATGTCTGAAGTCCCCGCAACAGCCATAGATATCAGCGAAATGTTGCCCGCCGTGGCACAAGGCGCTATCGGGATCGAACGCCGTGGCGACGACGCCCGCGCGACCGAAATACTTGCGGCATTACACCATTTGGAAACCGGGCAGCGCCTTGCTGCAGAGCGCGCTTACCTCGCCGCACTCGATGGATCCTGTGAAACACCGATCGCGGGCCTTGCTACGCTCGACGGAGGCACACTTACCCTGCGTGGTGAGATCCTGCGTTCCGATGGCTCAGAAGCGCTAAGCGACAGCCGCACCGGCCCAATCGAAGACGGCGTCGCAATCGGTCGTGAACTTGCGGAAAGCCTTTTGGCGCGCGCAGGCGATGGCTTTTTTGACTGGAAAACCGCGTCCTGAAGGGACGCGTCGTCAGCGCCCGATTAAAGCAACCGGCGCATGTTCAGCACGTTCGTAATCCAACGGCGCACGATCCGCCGCGATTGTCTCGCGCTTGAACTCGTAGACCATCTCGCCCGCGTCCTCCTCTGACGCCACGATCAGGCACTGCGACATATGCCGCGCACCGTCGTAGACATCGACAAGCCCGCGCAATTGCGGCCCCTCGTCGGCATCAATCGCGAATCCTTCATCCCAGTAGCGTAAAATGGTAAACGTCTGGTCGCCGACCTGAACCCGCAGACGGCTTTTCTTAGCTCGGCTGCGTTTACGCGCAGCTTCAAGCCCCTGACGCACCTCTTTTGGCAGATACTCTGACATAGCATCATTCCCCCCAAGCCAGATCATGGAGCGATTCGCTCCAACGTCAAAGAGAACACTGATTTCACGATGGAAAAGTGAAACAATACCGGGGAGATCACATGATTTCGTCGGCGGCTGTTTTCGACTCCCGCATTTCCGCACAGCCACTCTGTTTTTGCGGATATGGTTTTTAGTCACCCTCGCCCCATATGAGACGCCAAAGGAGATCACGCATGGGTCAGCTTGTTAACGGCGTCTGGCACGACGTCTGGTACGATACGAAAGCCTCGGGCGGAAAATTCGTTCGCTCAAAGGCGAAATTCCGCAACTGGGTCACTGCCGATGGCGCCCCCGGCCCCTCCGGCAACGGCGGCTTCAAGGCCGAGGCGGACCGCTACCACCTCTATGTTTCGCTTGCATGCCCCTGGGCGCACCGAACCCTGATGTTCCGCAAACTCAAGGGACTTGAAGACATCATCACCGTCTCTGTGGTGCATCCCGATATGCTTTCGAACGGCTGGACATTTGATGCGACATTCCCAGGCGCGACTGGCGACACGCTGTTTGGCCTGCCCTTCGCGCGCGACATCTATATCAAGGCCGATCCCGGTATCTCAGGGCGTGTCACGGTGCCAATCCTGTGGGACAAAAAGAACGCGACCATCGTCTCGAACGAAAGCTCCGAAATCATTCGTATGTTCAACTCGGCTTTCGAAGCGCTGACAGGCAATAAAGACGATTTTTGGCCCGCCCACATGCGCGACGAGATCGAAACTTTGAACGCGCGAATTTACGACACGTTTAACAATGGCGTGTATAAGTGCGGCTTCGCCATGTCACAGCACGCTTACAACGATGCTGTCACCAAATTGTTTGAAACACTCGATTGGCTTGAAGATCATTTATCAACAAACCGATATCTTATGGGCGACCAGATCACAGAGGCAGATTGGCGGCTTGTGCCGACCTTGTTCCGCTTCGATCTGGTCTATCACTTGCACTTCAAGTGCAATCGCAATCGGATTGTCGATTTCCCGAACCTTTGGGCCTACACGCGCGAACTCTATCAATGGACCGCACCGAACGGCAGTCTGATCGCGGACACGGTCAACTTCGACCACATCGTGCGCCACTATCACTTTAGCCACGAAACCATCAATCCGCACCGGATCATTCCGATCAATCCGGTCATCGATTGGGACGCCCCGCACGGTCGCGAAAAGGCAAGCGCCGCTTAGCTTGCACCGCCGTGATACCCGACAATCGCAGCGGCGTTCGGAATGTGATTGAAAATCGAGCCGCCAGAAAAAAGGTGCTTTTGGAAACAAGCATAACGCGGGCACGAGGCCAACGATCGCTGGCACAGTCTGCAATCGCGATTGCGCTGCCATTCTCAAGACCAAGATCAAGCAAAATCACATCGATACTGCGTATCAGCCTGTAGTTCACCGCGTCCGCCTGACTGTGGACGACAGCCCAAGTCGTTTCAGCGCGCTCCAGATGACGCGACCAAATGCGCGCCAGACCCGGACTATTTGCATCAATCAATACCACCATTCCCGCTCCGGCGGCGGGGAACCGCTGCGGATGTCTACCCCGCGGGCATATTTGACTGTGAATACTGCACAAGCAGTTAATTTGAGTGAATTTTTTGTTAACCTTTGGCGACGTCTTGCCGATCTCCGGCTTGCTCCGCGACGTGTCGATGCTAGGGTTCGCACAACATTTCCAACGGATCACGGTCGTCATGAAACATCTCCTCTCCGCCCTCGCAGTCGCTTTGGTATTGCCCGCATCAGCCGCGTTTGCATGCGGCGGCTCGTTTCAAAGTTTCGTTGCAGATTTGAAATCCGAGGCGCGCAACAAGGGTGCCTCAGCCGCTGCCACAGATCGCTTTTTTGCCAATGTTGCAAAGGACGACGCGGTCCTGCGGGCGGATAGGTCCCAAGGGATTTTCACTCGGCCTTTCCTCGATTTCTCGAACCGGTTGATCTCGAATAACCGTTTCCAAAGCGGGCTGAGCAACGGCCAGAAATGGGACGCCGTGTTTGATCGGATCGACCGTGACTATGGCGTCTCGCGCGGCGTTCTGCTGGCATTCTGGGCCTTCGAGACCGACTTCGGCGCTGTTCAAGGTGACTTCAATACGGTTAACGCGCTGGTCACACTTGCGCATGATTGCCGCCGTCCCGAACTTTTTCGCCCACAGGTATTTGCCGCCTTGGAGCTCTACGAACGCGGCGATCTCGATCCGTCCCGCACGACCGGTGCCTGGGCCGGAGAGATCGGGATGGTGCAAATGTTGCCCAGAGACATCATCGAAAATGGGGTCGATGGAGACGGAGACGGCCACGTCACACTCAAGACCTCGCCCGCCGATGCTTTGACGTCTGGCGGCAAAATGCTGAGCTCGCTTGGTTGGCGCGCTGGCGAGCCATGGCTTCAGGAAGTGACCATGCCGCGTGACTTCAATTGGTTCGCAACCGGGCTGGATAAAAAACGCGCCGCGCGCGACTGGGCGCGCGCCGGGGTCGCCCCGAAAAGTGGCCAGCTCGCGGCCCCAAATCTACCCGCATCCATCGTTTTACCGCAGGGCCACCGCGGCCCCGCGTTTCTGGCATACCCAAATTTCGATGTGTTTTTCGAGTGGAACCAAAGCTTTGTCTACGTCACCACAGCTGCGTATTTCGCAACTCGTCTTGAAGGCGCCCCTCGCCTTACGGCCGGAGACCCGGCGCCCGGCCTTGGTCGCGACGCGATGAAGTCCCTGCAGAGAAAGCTACAGTCACGTGGCTATGGCGTTGGTGGGATCGACGGTATTTTGGGCGCAAACACCCGCGCAGCGGTTCAAGCCGAGCAAAAACGGCTCGGGTTGCCGGCTGACGCATGGCCAACACAGGCGCTACTAAATGCGCTCTAACAAATCTGAATGACGCCACGGTCACCGGGCTTACACCCCAAACCGTTGCTGACTGACCCGACATTCATAATCGCTGCTAAAGCAATCACAATCAAACCGGCCAGGAGAAAATCTTTCATGAAAACCCCCACTCTTTACCACCGAGGGGAAGGTGAGCGGTAAGTGCCGGTCATTTCAAGGAAATCCGCCCCTAATCGGCGGCAACACTGATGTTCCGAACTGGAAACCTTACGCCCTCGGCCGTGATGAGGATTGCGCGTGTGCCGTCTTTTACGAAGACATCGCAGCGCGCGGAGCCGTTGTCGAAATTGATGCAAACCTGGCTGTTGTCACCCAAGACGTATGTTCCCTCCCAGACTGGACCGTCATCTGTATAAGTATACCTGTACCGTCCACTATTCAGAAAAGTAGATTTGGAACCATCAAAAAATTCAATGACTTGCCCCGCCAACAAGCCGGTCAGTTCCCTCTGTTCAAGCCGAGTATCACTGTCACGAAGGCCGCCCAAGGCCGACGCCAGACCGGCCAGGATAGTGAAGACAAAAATCACCACAATTCTCATGGTCCAAAACTGCGTTACTAACAGAGCTGTGACCAATCACGATTGCGTTGCCTATTCGGCCGCCAACGGAATATCCCGTCTCCCAATCTCTGCAATCTCAGCCGTTACGATCTCCATCAGACCCGCAAAACTTTGGAAATTTCCGTTTGGCCGAATGGCCTGCTCGTTCATGTAAAGCGCGCGATCAATCTCGATCTGGACGGCGTGTTGCCCTCGCGAAGGGCGCCCATAGTGCTGCGTCACGAAGGCGCCGGCAAATGGCGCGTTACGTGCAACTCGCAGACCAGTCGCCGCAAAAGCTGCCTCGATGCGGTCAACAATCTGGCTTCCAGCGGCCGCGCCGAACCGGTCGCCCAGAACGATATCGGGCCGCGTCCCACGCGGATGCGACAGGCTTTCGATAGCTTCATGAGGCATCGAATGGCAGTCGATCAGAACCGCCTCGCCAAACAGAGCATGACTTTCGTCGAGCAAGACCTGAATCGCGTCGTGCCAGGGCTTCCAAACATCTCGGATACGGGTATCGGCTTCCCGTCTAGTAAGCTTCCCACGATAAATCGCGCGCCCGTTTGCAACAACACGCGGCACCACACCGAGCCCCGAGGCTACGCGTGGATTATGCGTCTGGCGCGTCAGACCTTCGATCAACGCAGGGTCCAGTTCATCGAACGACCTGTTCACATCGATCCAAGCCCGCGGATAAGTCGCCGTTAGAAGAGGCGCGCCATGTTTCGGCGCAAGATCAAAGAGTTGGTCTACAAACGCGTCCTCGGATGATCTTAGCGTGCGTTCATCCAAGACCGAGCGGCGCACAAAGCTCCACGGATACACGCGCCCTGAATGGGGCGAGGCGAAGACAACGCTTGTTGTCCGGACATCCGGCATCCTCAGTCTATAGGGTTTCACGCGTTCTGCTCCTTGCTCAAAATGATTATAGAGCAATTCTTCTGTATGCCAAAAGCCCTTGAAGTGATGAGGCGAACCTACTATAGCCAGCCCGACCAGCGCGGGGCTTGCCCCGCGTATTGTTCTTTTGAACAGGGTGGAAAAGTTTGAAGACAGGGCGATTAGCTCAGCGGTAGAGCACTTCGTTGACATCGAAGGGGTCACTGGTTCGATCCCAGTATCGCCCACCATGAACCGTCATATTCCTTCGGGAAATATGGCAGAAACGAAACCTAAGGCGCTCTTCACGCGCCGCGACAAAGGGAGAAGGACTATGAAAGTTCGCAACTCGCTCCGCTCGCTGAAGAACCGGCACCGTGATTGCCGCGTCGTGCGCCGCAAGGGCCGCGTCTATGTGATCAACAAGACGCAGCGTCGGTTCAAAGCACGTCAGGGCTGATTCGCTCTGACGGCGACAGAATTTAGAAAAGGCCGCTTCGCAAGAATGCGGTCTTTTTTGTGTGTAGTATTGTGATTCACCGCGAATAATTTGATCAAATTGCGCTTCGACCGCTTGCCGCACCGCACTCCTAGTGACATGTCTCAGCCGACAAAGCGAAGGACGCCCCATGATTGAAAAGCGCCAATTTTATATCAACGGCTCGTGGGTCGACCCCATTGCCGGCAAAGCCTGTGACGTTATTGATCCGTCGACTGAAGAAGCGGTCGCAACCATTTCGCTCGGTGGTCAAGCCGATACAGATGCCGCGGTTGCGGCTGCTAAAGCGGCTCTGCCCGCGTGGCGGGCGCTTTCTGTGGCTGATAGGATCGCTTACGTTCGAAACATTCTTGAGGTTTATACCGAACGCCAACACGACATGGCGAAAGCCATGAGCCTTGAAATGGGCGCACCGATCGACTTTTCCCTCGAAGAACAAGTCAGCTCCGGCGATTCGCACATCCGTGGCTTCCTCAAAGCTGTCCAGGGCTTCGAATGGGAGCATCGCCTGAATGGCAAGGCCGGAACCCGGATCATTAAGGACCCGATCGGCGTGGTCGGCATGATAACACCGTGGAACTGGCCAATGAACCAGGTAACCCTGAAGGCAATTCCCGCGCTGATAACCGGCTGTACGATGGTGCTGAAGCCGTCCGAGATAGCGCCCCTATCATCTCTCCTATTTGCCGAAATCGTTGACGCTGCTGGTGTTCCGGCAGGCGTGTTCAATCTGGTAAACGGCGACGGCGTTGGCGTCGGCTCGCAGCTTTCCGTGCATCCTGACGTCGATATGATTTCCTTCACCGGGTCCACGCGTGCAGGGATCGCTATCTCGAAAGCTGCCGCAGAAACTTTGAAACGCGTGTCATTGGAACTTGGCGGCAAAGGGGCGAACATCGTCTTTGCTGACGCCGATGATGACGCGGTGCAACGTGGCGCGCGTCATTGCTTTGAGAACACCGGACAGTCGTGTAACGCGCCCACCCGCATGTTGGTTGAACGGTCGCGGTACGAGCGCGCGGTCGAAGAAGCCGCTGAAATTGCGCGCAACACCCACGTCGCAAAGGCTGCTGAGAAGGGCGCGCACATTGGTCCGCTTGTCAGCGAGTTGCAGTTCAACAAAGTACAATCTTTGATCCAGTCCGGCCTCGATGAAGGCGCGCGTCTCGCAGCAGGCGGTGTCGGACGACCTGATGGCCTCAACCGTGGATACTTTGTCTGTCCAACCGTTTTCGCCGATGTGACCCCGGATATGACGATTATGCGCGAAGAAATTTTCGGGCCCGTTTTGTCAATCATGCCGTTTGATACGGCCGACGAAGCGCTCGCGATTGCCAACGACACGGTCTACGGCCTGACGAACTATGTGCAGTCAAGCGACCCGGAGAAACTCAAGCGCTTTGCCCGAGAGCTTCATTCCGGGATGGTGCAGATGAATGGTCAAAGCCGCGGCCAAGGCGCTCCCTTTGGCGGCGTCGGTCATTCCGGCAACGGACGTGAAGGCGGTGTTTGGGGTCTTGAGGAATTCGTCGAGATCAAATCTGTCGGCGGCTGGCCAGACTGATACCCTAACGCTTCAACATGGCGGCCTGTCGCGCGACCTCATCATCGAGTTCGTGCGTCCCATGGCGGGCAGAGTTCAAGGCATCGTCCTCGCTTTGTCCGTCCACGGCGCCTGCCGCAACCCGCGAAAGGCTGTAGGTCGGCACACGGACGATGCCTCTCAGCAGGTTCCGCGTAAGCGTCAAAACAGCAAGATACAGAGTGTGCGCGCCAAGAACCCCGGCGCCCTGGACCGTTGCACCCGAAGCAATCATTTCGCACGCAGATACATCCGACGACATATAGCTGCGACAGATCATCGGCCGTGCGTCATAGGCGCGGCAAAGCCGCGTTTCAGGATCAAGCGAAGGACAAGCCTTCGCATTCCAAGCCCGACCATCCGGTGCACCGGCCACGGGGACCAAAGCCTGATGCAGGCGACGGGCTTCAGCCTGGGTGATCGTACCACCGTCATCGCCACTTAGGATGCAGCAGAAAGCGCACCCAGGCGCACAGGCCGCTTTTGCCGCAGGACCGTTCGGATCGGCAAGCTGCGGTGCGATTGCGGTGCGCCCGATCGCTTCGGCGGCGTCCCCATCTCTGAGCCGGCGAAGGGCTGCATTCAAAGGCATCTCATACTGTATCGCCGTGTCGATCCACGCCACCAACGCACCGCGCGCAGGATCGCGCAACGCCGGCGGTACACCTTTTGTGGAGGCTTTTGCTACCCTTGCCCGCAAATCAGTCAATGTCTTAAAGCTTTTCATAAGCGTTGCCTCCGACGCTAGACGGACTCTCATGTGCAAAAACGATCAAACTCTGCACGCATACGCAACTATCTACCGAATTCATGAACATTATATCTTTGGGGAAACCAGACTTTTGCGATCTACGATGTTATCCCAGATCAAAGGACTGCACCACGTCACATCGCTCGCATCTTCAGCTTCGAAAAATAGCGCGCTTTGGTGTTCCCGGCGGGACCGAACCCAATACGATCGATATCGAAATCCTTCCTTTGGCGGTTTCAGCAGGTCAAGGCGCAGGCTCGGGACATCATATCGCCTGCGCCGTTGAAAACCGCGCGCGGCAATTAGAGGCCCGCGAGGCGCTTATGGAACCGGGATATCAGGTAACGCCCGTGATCGACCGTAACGACTTCTGGGCGATCTACTTTCCGACCCCCAACGGTGTTCTGTTTGAGATCGCAACCAACGCGCCCAGTTTCGACGTCGACGAAGACACCGCGCATCTTGGCGACTCGCTGACGCTGCCAGCCCGGCACAGGCACTTGCGCGAAAAGTTCGAGCACCAGCTTGAACCGCCTGAAGACTGATGCTTTGGACGCTAAAACCCTAACCAAGGTCCTTAAAAAATCACCCCTAGAACGGCGTCTTCACTTTGAATGTCATCCCAATGCCCCCGTCGGGGTGACGTAAACGCAGGCTTTCGCTGTGCAACATCATACGCGAAAACTTCCGTGCGGGTCCTTCCGCATAGAACGGGTCCCCAAGAATGGGATGCCCAATTGCCAGCATATGGACTCGAAGTTGATGCGACCGGCCGGTCTGTGGGAACAAGCGGATCCGCGTCTCACTTTCATTGCTGCGCTGCACGCGCCACTCGGTTAAGGCAGCTTTGCCGTTCTCATGGTCAACCATCTGGCGCGGCCGGTTTGGCCAATCAACGATCAGCGGCAAGTCAATTATTCCGGTTTTTTCCGCCACCTGCCCCTGCACCCGCGCAACATACATCTTTTTGATGAAGCGCTTTTCGAACTGAAGCCCAAGATGTCGTTGCGCGTGCCGGGTGAGCGCGAAGACCATCACCCCGGAGGTATCGCGATCCAACCGATGCACCAAAAGAGCCTCCGGAAAGGCCGCCTGAACGCGCGACAGCAAACATTCGGCTAGATGCGCGCCTTTTCCCGGGACAGAGAGCAAGCCATCAGGCTTACCGACGATCAATATTTCGTGGTCCATATGGATCACATCAAGCGGTACATCAGGGGGAGTGTATTCAGAATTCAAAACTGCGGCACGCTTTCTGAAATTTCATAGTAATCGCTTTTTTCGGCAGCAAAGATGTGCTTCTCCAGCTTGAAAGGCGTCGCGTCATCAACTGCGCCCAAGGCAAACGCGATCGCAGCTTCATCACACGCTTTCCAGAACAAAACGAGCCGCACGTCCCGCAAAATCCACGTTTTCCGCTTTTTGTGGCCGCATACCAGCGCACCGGACCGGCAATCGCGCTTCCAGCCAAATCGACTTGTGCCGAAGACCAGACATGTCCCGATTGCCGACGACACTGCCGACAATGGCACGTTGATACGGCGCGCGGCGCGGCCGCGCCACCTCAAATACTACGGACCCGCGCAGGCACGACCCATTCATGAAACACTCATCTGTTGACCCCAAACCCCAAGTAGCACGCCGTAGATCACAAAAAGAACCGCCATCCCGCGCCGAAAATACCCATTGAACACCGCACCCAAGGCCGCGCGCCCAAGCGCAACGCCAATAGCTGTATATCCCGAATAGCTTGCGGTCGTAATGACCAAGGCGGTTGGAAATATCCAATACATTAATGTGCCAGTGGGAACACCGGGTTCAACAAACTGCGAAAAGGCAGCAACATAGCCCGAAATGGATTTCGCATTTATCGTTGCGATCATGAAGGCATTGCCAAAAATTGATCCCGCAGAGGTATTCGCGAGTTTCGGCGGCGTTGTCGCATTGCGCCACGTGCGAATACCCAACCAGACCAAAACCAACGCACCCGCCATCCGCACGACCCAGAACACATCAGGCGACGCCGCGATAAGAGCCGTCACACCGATGGCCGAAAGGCTCAAAAACAGCGAAGCCTGCGTCAGGATTGCCAGCACACCCCAAAGCGCTTTTCGGAAT
>NZ_JBVCWP010000052.1:0-18163 GCF_057460485.1 Boseongicola sp. | reverse complement strand
GACGTACCCCAACCGGTGTTAATTGACGCTATCGCAGGCTACCAAGACTCGGACCTTTGGGCCAAAGATATCGATCTGCCCGCCACGGCTTTTGTGCGCCTGAAGGCAGCTCTGCTTTCGGGCGGGTTGATCTCGCGCGATATTCCTTATGACCATGTGATTGCCCGATTGGAGAGACCATGACCGCCGCCATTCCTGCCATCGACATCGCCCCCTTCTTGTCCGGTAATACCGCAGACAAAGCTCACGTCGCGCGCGAGGTGGCAAAGGCCGCTCAGTCCATCGGCTTCGTGGTTCTTTCGGGCCACGGCATCCCGCAAATCTTGTTCGACACGGTATTTGAAAAAGGCCTCACATTCTTCGATCTGCCGGACGCCGAAAAGAGCAAGTGGCACCCCACCGGGTCTGCAAGGCAACGCGGCTATCACGGCGTTGCCACACGCGGACTATCCGCGACTTTGGGCAAAACCGCGCCTAAAGATTTGCGCGAAAGCTTGTTTCTGGGACCGATCGACAACCATGCTGCTGATTTTTCTCATATCCCTGACGCATCAATGGCTTACGCGCCAAACTTGATTCCCAAAACTCCATCCGGACTGGACACCGGAATGGTCGCACTTTATCGGGCCTTCGAAAGACTTTCGAGCGATCTGTTGCGTATCTTTGCCGTCGCCGCCCAGATGCCAGAGGGGCATTTCGCTCCGCTGACCCAGAAGCATTTCTCAATCATGTCGGCACACCATTACCCAGCCCTAACCGTGCCGCCACTGCCAGGCCAATTGCGCACAGGAGCACATACGGACTACGGCGCAATGACAATTCTTGCGATGACTGAGGCAAAGGGCGGCCTAGAGGTCCAGCGCGGTGATGCATGGGTGCCTGTGCGCCCGCCCAAAGGCGCGCTGGTGGTTAATCTTGGTGACATGATGCAGCGTTGGACCAACAACAAATGGGTTTCAACAATGCACCGGGTGGTGACGCCCGAGAACCTCAATGACGCCATGTCGCGGCGCATGTCCTTAGGTTATTTCATGCATCCCGACTATGACGCCAATATCGAATGCCTGCCCAGTTGCGTGGGCGACGGTGCACTCTATCCGCCGATCACAGCCGGCGAGCATATCCGCGCAAAGATAGAGGCCTCTCACAAGGGCTGATCAACCCTCTTATTGCTGCAAGAGAGCCCGCAAGCGGGCCAGAATAGTCAAAAGAACAAGACAAACCACCGTCAGTACGGCGAGCGGCAAGACAAAGTCGCCAGACAAATCTGACAAAATGCCAAATGTAATAGGCCCCATCACGCCACCGATCTCGGCAAAAGTAAAAAACAGCCCACCTGCAAGACCAAGTCGTTCCTCCGGAATCCGCGGAGTTTCCATCAGCAGCAAAATCGCAACGGTCATCATCGTGCCGCGCGCCGTCCCTTGAAGGACAAGCCCAGCAACCAAAAGCGGTCCAGACGAGACTTGCAGCAACAGGCTTGCTGTCATTGAGAACAAGAAAAGCACGGCCATTACCCAAAGACGCCGCTCCGGCACCGCAAGGCGTGGAATTATCAGCGCGCCGATGATCCCGATCGACGAGGGGATCGCCGCCCAATACCCGGCTTTTACCGCCGAGAATCCATGGCTGCGCAATATCTCGGGCAGCCAGTTATTCAAACCATGATTGATGAAAAAGATGCCGATGCTCATTGCCAAAATAAGCTGAACCTCCGGCAAGCGAACGATTTCGAGGAAAGCAGACATGTTGAATTTCTTGCCACCCTCCTCATCGCCGCTGTGCGCGCGCGCGACCCGCAAGCTCGCAATAGCAAACCAGACACAGCCGCTTAGCGCGACCAGGATGGCATAGACCAACATTACAGCGCGCCAATCATTGCCAACCAACGGCATGACCACACTGTTGGTTAGAGAAAGGGAAAGGATCCCCCCAAGATAAGGACCGGTCACGTATATCCCCATCGCCGTAGCACGGGTCTTGCCCTGAAAGAGGCGTGCGATAATCTTCGGCGCTCCAACCGAGATCATCGGACCGCCGATTCCAAATAGCGCGACCGCGATTAATAACTCAACTGGCGTTTCTGCGTAGCTGCGCGCCAGCCCGGATGCCGCCATAACAAGAGCCGCCAGCAGCAACATGCGCCGCGCGCCCAAACGGTCAAGCAGGATGCCGCAGGGAATAGCCGCCAGAATATAGGTCAGCGGCCATGCCCCTAGGATCACCCCCATCAAACCGTTACCAATTCCGAGTTCTGCACTTATCGGACTCAAAAGCGGCGCCATCGACGCGATGGTCAATCCAAAGCAAAAATAGATCAGCCAGACCCCAAAAAGGATCAGCCATCGAACCTGTCCAAATTTGGAGGAAGCAGAAAGAGAGAGTTCTTGGTCCATAATTCCGCCTTAGGTCCTGGAGGCGCATCAGAAATGCGCTGAGCCATAGCCATAAACTTATGAGAGAGTGTTGGGTCTCTACAAGCAGAAGCGTGTCGATAAAATGGTGCGGATCTCAGTGCCCTGCGATCGGCGACGGGATGGCAACTCCATTCGGTTCGAGCTGCGCTGAGCGGGTTGCGCAAAGCCGGTTACACCCTTGACCGCGCCAACCCTTCTTCCGCGGGTAAAGCACCCGTCTATCGGATCACCGGCGCGCCGGAGGTCCGGCAATGACGCCGTCGTCGACCAAGATCGAAGCCATGGATCGCGCGGCCCTAACTCGCGAGACCTGGGGATATACTTTCGCAGCCCGAGAGACGGCGAACCAAGCCGGTTGTTTAAACCTGGACTGCGGGGCGCATCCAGGCGAGCGGGTAGCCTATGAGTCGGTGTTCAAGGTGGCCCGTGGCAAGATACGAGTGACTTGGGGGGCTGTTACTTGATCGCGTGGGCGGCGGCCTGTTTCGGCCTGGCGTTGTATTACGGCGCAGACGGCGGGGACTTCCTGGTTGCGGGCCTGGCGCGGGCCCGTGGGCCTGGTCAACTGTGCATTGTCACGTCCTGGCTGCATCTGGGCCAGGTCTCATTGCCAGGCCATCGGGCGGCCTGGTCAACCATTTATTGAGGCCGCTTTGGGTCCTTCCTGGTCAAATCAGGCTGTCGCGGGGCGCGCAGTGCACAGGCGGCCCAAACGAGAATTTGACGAAAAGTGCGCTTTGCGACTGTGCAGGACAGATTGTGCACATTGATATCAGGCGTGATTTCTTACACTTTTTGAGCAAGGCAAGGTACTTTCTTCACCTATCACTTTGAGTGTCTGTAATGAGCGTCTATGAAAGGGCTAGACCGATTGCCTAGCGGGGGGGAATGCTGGTGGAGTTTGGGCTATCTGACAAGATTGTTATCGTCACGGGTGGCGCTGCAGGGATCGGCGCTGCAATTGTTGAGATGCTTGCAGCGCAAAGGGCTATTCCTGTCATTCTGGACAAGACCGGGCCGCATCCGGACACGCTCGAATGTCTGCGGGCACAATCACCTGTCGCCGATTGGATTACGGTCGATCTCACAATTGACGATCAGTGCCGCGCTGCAGTGAGCGAAGTGTTGGAGCGCCACGGAAAAATCGATGCGCTGGTCAACAACGCGGGCATCAATGATGCCGTGGGCCTAGATGCCGGTCCGATGGAATTCCGCAATTCACTCGAACGCAATTTGGTTCACTACTACACAATGGCGCATCTCTGTGTTCCAGAAATCAAGCGCCAACGTGGATCGATCGTCAACATATCCTCGAAGGTCGCACTTACCGGACAAGGGGGAACTTCGGCTTATGCTGCCGCCAAAGGCGGTATACTAGGGCTGACGCGGGAATGGGCTGCCGAGCTTGCGCGCGATGGTGTCCGGGTGAATGCGGTGGTTCCGGGAGAAACCATGACGCCCATGTATCAGGCATGGCTTTCTGGTTTTGACAGTCCGGACGAAAAATTGGCAGGGATTGTCAGGAACATTCCGCTTTCAAAACGAATGACCAAACCGGCCGAAATCGCCGCGTCCGTTGTTTTTCTTCTGTCAGACTGGGCTGGTCATATGACAGGGCAGTCACTGGTCGTGGATGGCGGATACAGTGACTTAGATCGAGCATTGACCAGCACCTGAAGTTCTCACTGAAAGGATCTTCCATGCGCTATGAACTGATGCTTCCCCACCAGATCAGGACGGCGATTGATGGCAATTGGCCGGTCGTTCTGCCCCTAGGTGTTCTCGAATACCACGGTGAACATCTGCCGGTTGGACTGGACACGCTGGTTGTAATCAAGTTGCTGGAGGCGTTGGAACCAGAGATGGATATGGTCCTGTTGCCTCCGTTTTATTACGGAGCTGCCAGCTATGCCGTCGCCGGACCGGAAAGAACCGGAACGCTGCATGTCGGCGCAAACACTTTGTACCCCCTTGCGCAAGAAATGTTTACAGGCTTGCTGCGTATCGGTTTTCGCAACATTCATTTCTTCGTTCACCATCAGACGGAGAATTTCGCAGCGGGAATGCCGACCGATCTTGCCTTCAAATTCGGCGGGCGCGAGGCAATCTTTGCCTTTCTGGAAGCCAATCGGGGCGAGGGCTGGTGGGGCAATGGCGACATGGATCAGTATTACGACCAACAATCCAGCGGCGACGACCCATTTAACTGGATCAAAGGTCATCCCTTGATGACGCCTCAGATCATCGCTGAGTTTCCCTTCGACCATGCCGGACTAGGCGAGACATCGCTCCTGTTGGCCCTTTGCCCTGACACGGTCGAAATGGAAAACCTGTCACGCGATCACTGGTACACAGCCAGCGCCTCTGCCGCGACGCGGGAACTCGGCGAAAAAGGACGGAGTCTGATTCTTGCACATATGCGGCACGTACTTCGCCCATCATTATAGGGTCAAAAAAGGCTGCTGAGGCACTGTCACATTAGATCGACGATCGGTCCAACGACGGGTATTTGTTGTTGAATGCGCAAAATATCCTACACACGTCACCGATTTCCGCCCGCAATCATCCAACGGGCCGTCTGGCTCTATTTTCGCTTTCCACTGAGTTCTCGTGACGTGGAGGAAATGCTTGCGGAACGTAGCATTGATGTAAGTTATCAACCGATCCGCCGATGGATTTTGAAGTTCGGCCCGGCGATCGCAACCAGGCTACGATCCCACCGCGTTGAGCCGTCAGGAGCCTGGCATCTTGATAAAGTCTTTGTCCGCATTGGTGTATCTGTGGCGGGCCGTAGACGATGAAGGCGAGGTTTTTGAGGTGCTGGCGCAGTCGCGTCGCAACAAGTGTACGGCCCCTAAATTTATGCGGAAACTCCTGAAAAAGCAGGGATGCATTCCAGATAAATTTGTCGCCGGCAAGCTGGGGTCTTATTCTGCGGCGCTTTGCGAACTTGGGTTGGCTCAGCTTCATATCGCAGGTGGTGGGTTGAACACTCGGGCCGAAGTTTCGCATCCATTGCCCGGCAGTGGTTTGTTTGCAAAACCATGCGAGGGGGCCGAACTTCGGTTGCCCGTCTGAAATCGACGCGCCAAATTCTAATTGGAAGTTCTGTCAAAAACCTCGTTCAGTTGAGCGCTAATGATGTCAATATCGCCCATCGCATTGATGCGTTTAAGCAGACCTTTGTCAGAATAATAGACGGTTAGCGGAGATGTCTCGGCATGATAAGTTTTCAACCGCTCTGAGACGGTTGCTGCGTCGTCATCAACTCGCCGCTTGAATTTTGTCTCTCCGCAATTGTCGCAAACGCCCGGTTTAGCCGGTACCTTATGAAGGTCGTGGTACCCCTCTCCGCAGCCCGCACAGGTATAGCGGCCAGAAATTCGCTCGATTACTGCCGAATCGGGCACCTCCAGTAAGACAACGGAATCAAGCTTCATTTCCTTGTCTTTTAGGAGGTTATCCAGCGCCTCAGCCTGAATCACGGTGCGGGGAAATCCATCAAAGATCACGCCGGCCGCAACATCAGGTTGATCCAGGCGATCATTGACAATCGCAATTACAATCTCGTCTGAGACCAGATCACCAGCTGCCATCACCTGCTTTGCAGCCTTGCCTGCCTGTGTTCCCTTGGCGACAGCCTCACGCAGCAAGTCCCCAGTAGAAAGCTGAATCAGCCCTTTGCTCTCCATCAACATGCGGGCCTGTGTACCCTTACCAGCACCTGGAGGCCCGAGCAGGATCAAATTTGTCATTCTTAAAGCTCTTTCTATTTTGGTGTCACATGGTCATTAGGACTTCAGGCTATCGACCAATATATCTGTAATCCCCCAATTTTTTGTTGGGTTTGGTCGAAGACTTTATGCAGATATTTTCTGTTTTTGGGCAGGTATTCTGCTACCGATATTTATGTTGGAGCGCTCGTTGTTGTAAGTCCATAGCCAATCTGCAGCCTGTTCCAGTGCCTCTTCGATGGTTTCAAAGCTGTATTGCCTGAACCATTCATTGAGACAGATTCGGACGGTTTCAGAAACATCACCTGACTGGGAGTCAGGGCGTTCAACACCTCCAGCGCCATCAGATAAATCTGCCAATTCCATCGAATGATAAGGCCCCACAATTTGGTGCTGTCGGGTGTGGATACGCCGTTTAAGCAAGGTTTGATTTGAGCTGATAGCCATCACTGCGGAGTGCGGTCGTGTGTCCAGCCTGTTGGCGCGGTTTGTGAATCCGCTGGCACTGATTAAGTCCGCGTATCGGCGCCCAATCAGACGAACGCGCTTTAACGCCCTGACAGCATCTCGGGGTGTCCCGGCACCCGTGGCACCGCCGCCGTTGCTGATTACATCGTAACTACCGCACTTCGTCTTCAAAGCTTCAACCCCAGAAGTTCGACAGCGTTGTCCTGGTAGATTTTGCAGCGCAACGTTTCCGAAATATCCAAGCGATCCAGAATATCGATCGTATCACGAATATACATGGGCCCGCCCTCAGGATCGAACGGCGCATCGGACGCAAACAGCACGCGGTTCTCTCCGAAAAATTCGATCGCATGTTCAATCGCTTTTTGCGACCCGAAGCTTGCAGTGTCAGCGTAGTATTCTTTGAAGTATTCCAGATGGGGACGCTTCAACGCCTTAAGGACCTTCTTGAGGTCCTTATCCGTCGTGCGCGCCCCCATCTGGTCCCATCCGGCACCGACACGGCCCTCAAAAAATGGCACCATTCCACCTGCATGATGGGTGATGATCTTCAAGGCGGGGTGCCTGTCAAACATGCCGGAAAAGACCAGACGTGCCATGGCGGCCGATGTCTCGTATGGCCACCCGAAGGTCCACCAGATTTCGTATTCTGACTGGTCTTCGTCCAGATAATCCGTAAAATTTGCGCCACGCGACGGGTGCATCCAGACGGGCTTGCCGGTGCTGGCCATATACTCAAAAAATGGCTCGAACTCTGGTCGGTCCAATGGCTTGCCCGATACGTTCGTGTAGATTTGCATGCCGACCGCACCGAGATCTTCGATATTTCGGCGCGCATCTGCAACCAACGCATCCGGATTAGACATGACTGCTGTTCCGATGAATCCGGGAAAACGGTTGGGGTATTTCTGGCACAATTCAGCCATACTGTTAGACGCAATTGTCGCAAGTTCCAGAGCCTTGGAAGGGTCCGCGTATTTTTCGTAAGGCGGGGACGCGATGGACAGGATTTGGCAGTAGTCCGGCCCGAACATATCCATGACTTCGAAGCGCCGATCAAGATCGGTCATCATCGGGACGGCTTCCGAGCGACGGGTAATGTCTGTTGTATGGCCCAAATGCGCGATCAAGGCGTCGTGGAAGGGCTTTGGCCAGATGTGGGTGAACACGTCAATTTTTTTCATTTGGTTTCCAATATGGTTATGCGCTTCGTCGGTTTTTTCTTCATCGGTAAGGGTTTCTCAAAGGGTTCGCGCCAAGTCGCCCACAAGGTAGCGCCGGACACATTCGACAAGCTGGTACTTGGGCTGCTAATCGTCGTGATGATCAAACTGATCTTTTTCCGAATACCTGACCCCGTTACCATTGTGGGAAGCGTCCCGTGACACGGGCGGCCAGCTCAACAGGATCATCGGGACCAGAACTGCCGCGCCAAGCGACATGAAGATCGGGACGAAGCAGAAACAGGTCACGCCCGTAAAGCCTTCGCAGCCGCACATCGTCGATTAATCGGTATTGCACAGGGGCACCAACCGCACGCAATGCCGTGACCAATTCTTGTCCGACCGATGGGTCTGCGTTGAAACTCACCACAGAGTAAGCGCGCTCGAACCCGTCCAATACCGATGTGTTAGGTGCCAACCATGCGTGCGGGAATCGCACACCGGTCCAGGCAGTCGGGTCGTAGGTGCGGAACAAATGTTCAGGGCCGCCGGGTTCTTCGGCGATCACAGGGCTGCCGACATAGCGATACCCAAGCTCTGCACCGATCATTTCGTTCGTCTTGCGTTGTTCTTCCTCGGCTACACGGACGAATTTGGCACGTGCCGCACAGTGATGCGCACTGGCGTGATCCAATTCAGGCGTCCACATCGACCGCCATTTGCGTCGACCGCTCGATGCATAGCGGGATGCGCCTATATTGCGATCCCCGACCTGTCTGCGCTCGACTTCGTAGGATGCCAAAAGCGCAGGACCGCCCCAACCGTGCAGCGTGGCGGCAAGTTTCCATGAAAGATCAATCGCGTCACCAATCCCGGTGTTCATCCCAAGCCCACCCGTCGGGATCACGAGATGCGCAGAATCCCCGGCCAGGAATACACGTCCAGTGCCGTACTTGTCGGCGAGCAAAAGGTTTTGCTTCCATTCACCAACATACAGCATTTCGTAGTCAATTGGCTGGCCGACAACCTTTTCGAACTGCGCGGCCATTGCAGCATCATTCTCGACAACCGCGTGAAGGGTCCAATGTCGTGTCGAATCCTGCATAATCAGGAAAGAGCTCGCATCGTCCGCTACATGATAATGTCGGCCCTGCCCTGGCCCATCACCTATCGGCAACCTGTCAAACAAATCATCGCACCGAAAGAGCGCCTGACGCATTCGTGCGATATTGCCTTCGCCCGTAAGTTTGATCCCAAGAGCATGTCGAACAGGGCTTGCGCCACCATCGCATCCCGCGAGGTAATCGACGCGAATGTCTTCCACTTGCCCCGCCCTGCGAAGTTTAGCCGTCACACCTTTTGCATCCTGCGCAAAGCTGTCGAATTCACAACCGTAGGCAATCTCGACGGTCGGAAGGCTTTGGGTTATCTCCAACAAGAGCGGCTCTAGCGTGTATTGAGAGATCAGCTGGTACGGCTCAGCTGGCTGGGAGGTATCCTCGCACACCGCGATGTCCGCGCGGGCTTCATCGACCGAAGGATACTCCAAACGAAGCCACGGCGCCTCGCACATCGACCGGATAACGAAGACATCCATCGAGACATCAGAACGCAAACCCGCAGCGCGCACACGCTCGACAATGCCCATCCGCCTGAAGATTTCCATCGTCCGGGCATTGCACCGTTCCATTTTGGGCAGGAACTCTGGACCAGGCTTTTTGTCGATTAAAAGGCAATGGATGCCCTGCTGGCCAAGATCAATGGCAAGCGTCAACCCAACGGGTCCCGCGCCGACAATCAGCACTTGCGTTTTGCGCAAACCAATCTCCTCCTAGCTAACTATTTTTAAGCATAGACGGTGTCAGATTTGGTTCAAAACGACTTCGCGCCGCGTTCCTTTAAGTGGAACACCGTTCTGGAATGGCTTTTACGAAACCGACGCCGCTCCTAAGCTTGCTAGGCGAGGAGAAATGCATGACTGACCATAAAGCACTTTTGAGCGACCTTGTGGTCGCAAGTCGAATTCTGGCAAACGAAGGTATATGCGATGCCTTCGGTCATATCAGCGTACGCCACCCCGAAAACCCAGAGCGGTTTTTCCTGGCGAGGGCGGTCGCACCGGAGCTGGTGACGATCGAGGATATCGTTGAGTTCAACCTCGACGGGACGGCCGTCTGCGATGACCGCAAACCGTTTCTTGAACGTTTTATTCACGGTACCCTGATGGCCGCCCGGCCCGATGTTCAATCGGTGGTTCACAGCCATTCGCGAGGTGTGATCCCGTTTGGGATTACGGATACACCCATCCGTCCGCTGCTGCATTCGTGTGGCGTCTTGGGTCATGAAGTTCCTATCTGGGACGCCGGTGATGTTTTTGGGGACACCAATCTGCTAATCTCGAGCAACGACATGGGTAACGACTTCGCCGTCAAGCTCGGCGACGGGCGTGCGGCATTGATGCGCGGCCATGGATCAACGGTCGTAGGGCGTTCGATCCGCGAAGCGGTCTATACGGCGATCTATCTGGACGTAAATGCACAATTGCAGGCTACCGCGATGCAGCTTGGAACGGTTAAGTATCTTACCGAAGGCGAAATAGATCTGATCCAATCGCGCTTGGGCGACGCCAAGCCCGGCGAAGGCTACGATAGGACCTGGCAATATTGGGCGCGGCGTGCCGGCTTTGGGTCCGACGCACCTGTACCCTAGCAGCGATGGCCGTTGGTTCCCGGACCCGGGCCGGTTTTGCTTCTCTCAAGATTGCAGGCTTTCGTAACTATTTTTTCGCGCTCGTCTTTATTGGCTTCGCTGTTCAAATCCAAACCGTCGCTGTCGGTTGGCAGGTTTACGACCTGACGCGCGATCCGTTCGATCTTGGGCTGATTGGCCTGTCACAATTCGCGCCCGCATTGCTGTTGGTGTTTGTGACCGGAACAGTCGCAGACCGATTTCCGCGCCGCATCATCATTGGTATCAGCTTGGTGGCAATGGCTGCAGGCGCCGCTGGCCTGTTGTTCCAAACGGCTAGCGGCGACCCGCAGGTCGGCTACATATTCATGCTGATGGCGGTGTTTGGAACTGCGCGGGCATTCTACAATCCCGCACGCCAATCCATTGTCCCCAATCTAGTGCCCAAAAAGGACCTCGCCAACGCAATTGCAACCACGTCAAGCGGGGCGCAGATCGCAACAATCTGTGGCCCTGTCGCGGGCGGATTGCTTTATGGACTGCACCCGTATGCCGCTTACGGCACGACGGTTGTGCTGTTCCTTATCGCATCTATCTTGATTCTAAGCCTTCCAAGACTGACTCAGGATTTGTCCAAGCGGGTCAATGATTGGGAAACCTTGAGCGCGGGGTTCCGCTATATCTGGGACCAGAAGGTCATCTTGGGGGCTATTTCGCTTGATTTGTTTGCGGTAATTCTTGGCGGCGCAACCGCCTTGCTCCCAGTTTTCGCGCGAGACGTCTTGGACATCGGCCCAACAGGACTGGGCCTTTTGCGTGCAGCCCCCGCGATTGGCGCGATTTCAGTCGGTCTTTATTTGATGGCCAATCCAATCAGTAACTATGCGGGCCGAGCAATGTTTATCGCTGTCGCAATCTTTGGCACTTTCACAACCGTCTTTGCGCTGTCGGAAACTGTTTGGCTGTCTATCGCCGCGTTGGTCGTTCTGGGTGGCGCGGATATGGTCAGCGTCTTGGTACGAAGCACGCTGATCCAGATATGGACGCCCGACGAATTGAGAGGGCGGGTCAATGCAGTCAATCAGGTCTTTATTGGCGCATCCAACGAGGTGGGCGCGTTCCGAGCTGGGTCTTTTGCCGCAGTTATGGGGCCGGTCACGGCAGTTTTGATCGGGGGTATCGGCACTTTGGCCGTGGCCGGAATTTGGGCCAGAAGATTCCCCGAGCTTGCGCGCATCAGGAGGTTGGACGGCACATGACCCGTACCACCCAAATGGAATCTCGATAGTGCCAGGGTATTTGGGTGAAACGCTTGCCGCATTATCCGCGCTATGCTTTGCGATGCTAAACATCGTGATTGCAGGAACCGCGGGGTCACGGGGCGACAAGGGCGTGCTTTTTTCAGTGATCGTCACTATCGGATTTTCCTTTGCGTTATTCATGGCGCTAGAGGCCGGGCGCATCAACATCTCGGCCACGCGAGACACCGCTAAGGGTATCGGATCCTTCGCATTTGCAGGCATCGCGGCCATGGTGTTTGGACGCACGCTGGTTTTTGATTCAATCCGACGCCTTGGGGCTACGCGCGCATCCGCAGTAAAACGGCTCAACCCATTTTTCTCAGTCTTGCTTGCAGCGATTTTCCTGTCAGAACCGGTGACGCTCTTTGATCTTGCCGGACTTATCGTGATTGCATTGGCCTTCACGCTCCTGATCCAAGACAGTTTTCGCAAAAGCCGGGACGGCAACGACACTGCCGCGCCGATGGCCTATCTGATCGGGACCGGGGCGGCCCTTGCATACGCCGTATCCTACATCGGCAGAAAAGCCGGGCTGAATTTCATGGATGCCCCGGCGCTGGGAACATTCATCAGCGCGCTGTCTGGCTTTCTCGGATTTGTTGTTCTCGCAACCTTTTCAGAGAACTATAGGCCAATGTTCCGAAACCTTTTTCAGAATATTGATCGGCATGTGATGGCGGCAGCGGTCCTGGTCTCACTTGGTCAGGTCTTGATGTTTGCGGCCTTGGCCCATGAGAAAGTCTCAACTGTGGTGATGATCTCATCACTCGAAATCTTCTTTTCGATCTTCTTGTCCACGGTCGTCTTCCGGATCGAGAAGCGACCGAGACCGGTAATCCTTGTGGCTGCGGCCCTCGCAATCATTGGCGTCGCTCTTGTTGCGTCGGCATAATTCACACTCTAGGCGTGTTCCCGCATGCGGAACGCCGTCCCATTGACTGAAAATCTGGACGCGCCTAGCATCTTCACCGGGAGGATCGGACCGTGCGGGAACAAGTCTGCGTTTTGGCGCGATAAAAAGGCTTGGAAGATCAGAAATGGCGGTTCATTCTTAGAATAATTTCGGCTTCAAACGGTTGGAGCGTGCGATGCATGCGCGATTTAGGAGCCCAAATAAGAAGCAGCGCTAAAAACTCGGAGGAGTTGTCGCGCTGGTAAGTTGGAAAATAGACTCTGGGAGGAAACATGAGACGAACATTCCTTAAGTCCGCCGCGGCGGCTACGATTGCGATAACGACTTTAAGCTTCGGAACCGCAGCTTCGGCGCAAGACGCGGGCGAATTTTACAAAGACAACGTCATAAAATGGATCGTGCCTTATGATCCCGGTGGCGGATATGACGAATACAGCCGTATCCTCATCCCGTATTTTGAGAAATATACCGGTGCACGCGTTGATATAGTAAACATGCCCGGCTCAGGCGGCATGAAGGGCGCGGTTGAGATTTTCAATTCGCCTTCTGACGGTCGCACCGTCGGGATCATCAACGGATCGGCAATGGTGACAAACCAACTCGCCGAAATCGAAGGCGCCAACTACAAAGTGGGCGACTACAATTTTCTTGGTCGCATGGTCGCTGACCGGCGTGTGATGGTTGCTGGCGCAGCGTCAGGGATCAAGACATTTGATGATCTAATGAATAACGGCAAAACGGACATCGTCGGCGCGACGGGCCTTGGCGGATCTACTTATGTGGATGCCGTGATAACAGGCGATGTGCTTGAGGTTGACCAAAGGGTTGTCCATGGCTTTGACCGTTCGGGAGATATCCGCACGGCGATGTTGCGCGGAGATGTTCAGGCAATGTGGGGCTCGCTTGGTTCCGCCATCAAGGGCATCAAAAGCGGCGACCACACACTAATTCTGCACGGCGTTAAGAACCCAACGGGTATCCTTGCAGATGTACCTTCAATCTATGATATTGCTATGAAGATGGAAGGCGGCGACCGTCGGGTCCAGATTCTGGAGAGCTGGGATGCATTGTCGGCCGTTGGTCGCCCTGTTGCAGCCCCTCCGGGCGTACCAGAAGATCGTCTGGCCTTTTTGCGCGATGCTTTTGCAAAGGCCATGAACGATCCTGAGTTTGTTGCAATGGCGAGTGAGAATGATCGTGACTTGTCTTACGCGTCGGGCGAAGACATGGCCCGTATCGCCAAGGCTGCAACGGAGCTTGATGCTGATATTGAGGCTCTTTTCGTGGCGGCTATTCGCGGCGAAATCTGAAAACTCCGATCGAAATAAGCGCTTCCCGCCGGATAACCGGCGGGAACAACTTTTGGGGCGGGGCATCCAAACATGACGATCATTGAAGGCATGATGAGCGGTTTCTCGCAATCCGTCAGCCTCGAAGTTTTTCCGTATCTTTTTGTAGGTTCTATTTTCGGTCTGATCATTGGTGTGATCCCTGGACTGTCCGGCCATTTCGCAATGGCGATGGCCGTGACATTTCTCTATACGATGGAGCCCGCACCCGGCATTGCCTTCCTCTTGGGAGCCCATGCGACGGTGGCCCAGGGCGGCGGCCTGACGGCCATTCTTTTCTCGACGCCTGGCACTGGACAGAACGCAGCGACCTTACTGGACGGCCCACCTATGCGGGACAAGGGCGAAGCTGGTATAGCGGTCGGTGCCGCGATGGCAGCGTGTTTTCTTGGTGCCACGTTCGGTGCGCTTGTTCTGGGGCTTTTGATCCCGGTACTGCGTGAGGTTGTGCTTTTCTTTGGTCCGCCTGAGGTATTTATCCTGGCATTCCTTGCTCTGACCTTCGTTGCCGTGCTCGGCAAAGAGGATATGACTCGGAGCCTGATTGCCGCCCTTCTAGGTCTCCTTTTGGCGATGATCGGCGTCGATAACGTGACCAATACATTCCGCTTTACAATGAATATTGATGCTCTGGGCGATGGCTTAAACCTTGTTCCTGTTATCCTCGGGCTGTTCGCCGTCGCTGAAATGATCGACCTTTGGGTACGCGGTGGAACGCTTGCGAGAGATGTGCCCAAAGCCCTTTCAGCGCGCGAAACACAGGCGCAGATTTTCCAGGGTATTGGGCTTGCTTTCAAAAACTGGTGGCTGGTCATGCGCTGTTCGGCCATCGGAACCGGTATGGGTCTTATTCCCGGCCTTGGCTCTGCGCCGGCATCGTTTGTGGCCTATGGGCATGCAAAACAATCATCGCCTGACAAAGACACATTCGGGAAAGGCAACGTCAAAGGCGTTATCGGCCCGGAAGCAGCGAATGATGCCGTGGAGGGCGGAGCACTGGCGTCGACATTGGCCTTTGGTATTCCCGGATCATCGTCGATGGCTATCTTGTTGTCAGGTCTGTTCATCCTTGGTCTTGATACAGGCCCGCAAATGCTGAACCAGAACGTCGATATTGTTTTCGTCATGATTTTCACAATCATTATCGGGAATTTTATTGGCACGTTGGTTGGAATGTTTCTTGTGAACCCGCTGTCGCGTGCCACGTCTATTCGCGCTTCGGTCATGGTACCGGTCCTGATGGCGGTCATTGCGACAGGCGCGTTTGCAGGTGATCGGGCGATCTTTGACATCAGCATTGCGATTGTCTTTGGCATCTTTGGCTATGCGATGAAGGTGTTGAACTATTCGCGCTCAGCCCTCCTGATCGGATTTGTGCTTGGCTTTGCGGTCGAAAAGAACCTCTATCTTGCGCTTTTGCTGGATGGGCCGCTCTTTGTGCTTCAACCGATCCCAATGATGCTCGCAATGATCACGGTTCTATTTCTTGGCTGGAACATCTACACGATTGTACGCGACCGCAAGCCGAGGATTTCAAAATGAGCCTGCACACATCGCAAAACGATCGGGACGATGACGCGACGCATAAAGAGCGTAAAGGCAATTACTTTGCGCTTGAGGTGTGTTTTCTTGCCTTTGTGGGCATTATTGCTGTCATCGCTTTCTTAGAAGCGTTCAGCTACAAAATCGTGTCTTCACGCACGCCATTTGTGATCATGGTGCCTTTGTTGATTTTGATTGCCGTGCAGGCATTGCGGCTTTGGGGGGCTCGGTCTGAATTTGATCCAGTCGCACGAATTTCGACCGCGCTTCGCGGTGGTAATGCGAACCTGAACAAGGTTGTCAGCTTTTCTGGGTGGTTGCTGGCTCTATTAGTGATCATAACAGTGTTGGGCCACTATGTAGGCATGTTCCTGTTTTGCGCAATCCTGATGAAATTTGCAGGCGGCGAGAGCTGGAAAGTTACCCTCACTGTTGCAGCTGGTACGACGCTTTTCATCTTCGGCGTCTTCGAGCTGATCTTTAACATCGACCTTTATCGCGGGCTCGTGTTGCGCTGGTTCCAGGGCTACCGTGATTTCTAACTGCCTTTGGTGGCTCGTTTTGCAGCAGTCTCGCGGCCTTGGCGCGGGTCGATCCAAACATCGATCAGGTAAGGTCTACCTTCCCGGAGCGCGGCAACTCCAGTGGCCATGGCTTTCTCTAGGGCTTTATGGGTTTTGACCGGCCCGTCAGCTTGGACGCCCTGCGCGCGCGCCATCTGCGCGATATCAGGTGCGGGATCATCCAAACGTTGTCCGACCCAGGCATTGGCCGGGTTTCGCCCACGGTGTTGGGCGACACTTTCTTGGTGCAGCTCGTCGTTGAAATAGGACCGGTTGTTTCCGATCACGAACAGCACTGGCAAGTTATATTTGGCCGCCGTCCAAAGCGCTGTCACTCCCATCAGCGTGTCACCGTCACCCAGTGTTGCAACCACCAAACGGCCCGAATCCTTCAAAGCCAGCGCCGCACCAACTGCAAGACCCGGTCCGCTGCCAATGCCTCCGCCGCCATCTTTGCCCAGAAAGTCCATCGAATTCTGTTGCGGCCACAGGTCATGTGGCCAACTGCGCGCCAGCGCCGGGAAGGTCACGGGCGTATCCCCAGCTTCATGCTTCAAGGCTGTCGCGATATCGCGAAATGTCAGGCTGTCGCTCTCTGCGGCCGTTGGCGCCGATGGTTTCGGCGCTTGAGGCGCTGCCTTCTTGACGGCCCCGAGGGCATCCAGCAAGTCTTCGGCCAAAGGATCACCGGGGCAATTGAATTCGATATCAACGGCTGGCAATCCAAAGTGTTCTTGACCAAACCCGCGGTGCAACTGCATCTCATCGCCGGCATGTATAACGGTGGCTTTCGTGCCCGACTGCCCAAAGGCCTGCAACAAAATACCCCCAAGATCGACCCAGCCTAAGCTGAGAATCGCATCTGCTTGCCGCAAGGCTTCGCCCACTGCAGAGGATAATTTATTGATCGGAGCACCCACATGGTTTGGATGATCCGTTGGCACCATCGTACCAACCTTCAGATCAGACACCATCAGAGCGCCAGTACGTTCTGCCAAAGCAACCCGCACTTGCATCGCCGCGTCGGTCCGCTTGCCGCGCCCCATCAAGATCACAGGGCTTTTGGCGCCCTGCAGGACCTCTGCAGCCTGCGCCAACAAGCCTGCGTCTGGTCGCGGCGCTGATAGGGGCGCATGCCTCGCGAGGTCCGGCCAATTTACCGTTTGCTCGACAGGAGCTTCCTGCCATCCGGCGTCCAGATTGATATAGACTGGGGCCATCGGGCTTGTGTTGGTGATTTTCCAACCACGCGCCATCGCTTCGGGCAAGGCTACGGCAGAGCCGGGTTGGTCGTCCCATTTGGTAAAGGATCGAATTAAAGCACCTTGATCCTGCGTGCTATGCAACCAGTCGATCCAAGGCCTGCGCTGTGATGCATCCACCGGCCCAGTTGCCCCAAGGATCATCATCGGGGCGCGGTCGGCCCACGCGTTGAAGATTGCCATAGAACCATGCATCAACCCAACATTCGAATGTAGCGCAACCGCCATCGCCTTCCCCGTGACTTTGGCATAGCCATGCGCGATTGCGACCGCATGCTCTTCGTGTAGGCACAGCAGCATCTCGGGCTGTTCATTGCCAAGGTGGTTAACGAGACTGTCGTGAAAGCCGCGATAGCTGGCGCCGGGGGTCAGTGCGATCCATGGGATCTCGAGCCGTCGCAACATTTGCGCCGCGACGTCCGACCCCCAACCAACGGTTTCGTCCAATTTTCCTTCGACTGGCTCTGACTTAGTTGTCGGCCCAAGACCGCCTCCATTCGCCATGTCTGACCTCCCTGACACAAGCAGCACTCCTCTGACGGTACGCACCAGTTTAAGACTCTGTCAAAATCCGAAATTCAAAATAAGTCCTCGAAAGATAGATGTTCTTTTATATGGAACTCCATTCCACATTGATTGACGGCATCGATTGCCTGCGACATGCTTACCCAAAACTATAGCGTGGATAGGGAGGCACAAGATGCCGCATGATCTGGACGAAAGTGTTCACTGGCACGAGCCGACGCGCGGACAGCGCGCCGGG